>JAQSXD010000364.1 GCA_029266295.1 Bacillota bacterium
ACTTAATTGAGAAAATAGATTAAATCCAAAAGGAGTAATTATGCGCGCAGTAGTACAGAGAGTAGTGAAGGCAGACGTAACCGTTGAAGAAAAGGTAACCGGCTCCATTGATCAGGGACTCATGGTTCTTCTTGGAGTTGAGGATGAGGACGAAGCAGCGGATGCAGAATATCTGGCAGATAAAATCGCCGGACTGCGCATTTTTGAAGATGAAGACGGTAAAATGAATCGATCGGTCAAGGATATAGGCGGCTCGCTTCTGGCGGTATCGCAGTTTACCTTGTTCGGAGATTGCAGAAAAGGAAAGAGACCCAGCTTTATTAAAGCCGCAAGACCTGAAAAAGCTGTTACGCTTTATCGAAAATTTGTGGACTTGTGCAAGGAACAGGGGCTTCCTGTTGAAGAAGGAATATTCCAGGCCGAAATGTTGGTTCGAATATACAACGATGGACCTGTGACGATATTATTAGACAGCAAGAAGGTATTTTAGGAAAGAGATCAAAGCGAGGAAAAACAAATGATATTAAGGAAATTTCTCAGCGGCCCTTTGGCCGTTAACTGTTATGTTGCGGCAGATGAAGCAACGAAAAAAGCATTTATCGTAGACCCGGGTGGACATAATGCAGATATGGTAAACTATATTCGAGAGCATAAACTACAAATTGAATATATTATATTGACCCATGGCCACGGCGATCATATCGGAGGAGTACCTGCTTCTTTGGAAGAATATCCGGGATCGAAACTGGTGGCATGTCTTCATGAAAAATCATTACTTGAAGATGCAAACCTTAATATGTCTAAAATGACCGGCGGAGTTGCGGTCTCCTTAAAGGCAGATCTTTACGTTACAGACGGACAGACACTGAAGGTAGGGGATATGGAACTTAAATTCCTTCATACTCCGGGACATACGCCTGGAGGTATGTGCATTCTTGTCGGCGACGCTGTATTCAGCGGAGATACGCTATTTTTGCAATCCATCGGAAGAACTGATTTCCCTGGTTCATCCTATGCTGCAATCAAGGAATCCATCGAGAAAAAGCTCTTTACACTACCCGATGATACTACAGTACTGCCGGGACATATGGCGCCTACCACCATTGGTTTTGAGAAGGAGAACAATCCTTTTGTATAAAATTCAGCTGCCCCGGGAAATCAATCAATATGAGCTTGAAGAGCTGGTTAAGGTATTTCTGAAAGTCGGTGAATATTCGTTTATGCCGAAACTGAGTGATTCTGTATCGGGATTGATCGACGCCGAATGTTCGGAATTGGGTGACTCTGATCGTTCGAAACTGGGCGACTCTGAGCCCGATAATACAGCAGCAGAAACAGATGGCAAAGCAGATGTTCTGATACGCGTTCCGGATTATATTGCGGAACAGGCTGATCCTTCAGATGATTCAGTTGAAAGAAGGCCAGAGAAGAATCTGAAGAACCAAATCAAGCGGTTTTTGTTTCGTGAACTTGAGAAGCTTACCGGATCTACACCCGACTGGGGTATCCTTACCGGTGTCCGGCCCGTTAAGCTGGCGGGTGAACTGCTGGCTCGGGAAGGAATTTTGGAGAAGGTAAAAGAAATCTTACGGCTGGATTATTTTCTTACGGAGGAAAAGATTCAGCTTTTGATTGATATTATTGACTGTCAGAAAAAGATCATCCAAGTAAGTCCAAGGGAAGCAATCGGACTTTATATTGGGATCCCTTTCTGCCCAACCAGGTGTGTGTACTGTTCTTTTCCGTCCAATCAGGGGAAACCGGAACAGATTGAAGCATATCTGGAAGCGTTGCATCAGGAAATTAATTTTACTGCGGAAAATATGAAAAAAAAGGGCTGGTACCCTGAAACAATATATATTGGAGGGGGAACACCAACCACCCTTATGCCAGACCAATTGGACAGGTTGCTAAACCATGTCTCCGAGGCTTTTGATTTAAGCAAACTCAGAGAGTTTACTGTGGAAGCGGGAAGGCCTGACACCATAACGGCTGAGAAGCTGGCGGTGATTCAAAAACACAAGATTGACCGGATCAGCATTAACCCTCAGTCCATGAATGAATCGACTTTGGAGAGAATCGGAAGAAATCACAACCCCGAGGATATAAAAGAAGCCTTCCGGATGGCAAGAGCAGCGAAGATTCCGCAGATCAATACCGATCTCATTGCGGGACTGCCGGATGAAACGGAAACGGATTTTGTGAATACGCTGGAGCAGATCCTTGATCTTTCTCCTGAAAATATTACAATACACACCCTGGCACTGAAACGTGCCTCAAAACTGAAGGAAATAGATAGTGAATTCAATTATAAACAGGGGAAAAAAGTAAGGGCTATGCTGGATCAGGCAAAAGAAATGCTTGACCGCAGCGGATATCATCCTTATTATTTATATCGACAGAAGCAAATGACCGGAAATTTTGAGAACGTCGGTTATGCAAAAGGAAATACAGAGGGAATCTACAACATCCGGATTATGGAGGAGGCCCAGACCATCATCGCTCTGGGTGCCGGAGGCATCTCAAAATCCTGGTATCCGGAAGAAAATCGTCTGGAGCGAATTCCCAACGTCACCAATTATGAAATCTATATCGAACGTCTGGACGAAATGCTTCAGAGAAAGACAGATAACTTATTCGAGGAGGAAAAAGAATGTTAACAAATGCACCAAAAGGAACCAAAGACATTCTTCCCAGTCAGGTATATAAATGGCATTACGTAGAAAATGCTTTTCGGGAAGCATGCAGCAGATATGTATTCAGAGAAATCAGAACTCCTGTTTTTGAGCATACCGAGCTGTTTGCAAGAGGTGTGGGTGATACCACTGACATCGTAGAAAAGCAGATGTATACTTTTGAAGATTATGGGAAAAGAAGTATTACATTGAAGCCGGAGGGAACTTCTCCTGTGGTAAGAGCTTTTGTAGAGAATAAACTCTATGCAGATGTTCAGCCGTCGAAATTTTATTATGTAATCCCGTGTTTCCGCTACGAAAAACCCCAATCAGGGAGACTTAGGGAATTTCACCAGATGGGAATCGAGGTTTTCGGTACGGACAATATGATGGCAGACGCAGAGGTCATTGGCTTTGCATCGGATTTTCTCGGCGGACTGGGCATCCAGGACCTGGAGCTTCGGATCAACAGCATTGGCTGCCCCAAATGCCGGGAAAACTATCGGCAGGTACTCAGAGCGTTTCTGGAACCGAAATACGAAGAACTTTGTGAAACCTGTAAAGGACGATACGAAAAAAATCCCATGAGAATTCTGGACTGCAAGTCACCGGTCTGTCAGGCTTTAGTCAAGGGGGCACCATTGATGCTGGATTACCTTTGTGATGAATGTAAGACTGCCTTTGATGACTTAAAGACAAATTTAGACGCTATGGGGATCCGTTATATTGTGGATCCGGGTATCGTCAGAGGACTTGACTACTACACAAAAACTGCGTTTGAATTTGTATCTGATAAAATTGGCGCCCAGGGAACTGTTTGCGGAGGCGGACGCTACGACCACCTTATTGAGCAAATCGGCGGACCGCCGATTCCGGGTGTGGGCTTTGGTCTTGGTGTTGAGCGTCTGCTGCTGATTATGGAAGCAGCAGGAATCACCATACCGGAACCGGAGAATCTGGATGTATTCATTGCGGTGATGGGAGAACGGGCTCGTGTCTTCGGCTTAAAGCTGATGCGTGATCTTCGCAATCAGGGCATCAAGGCTGAAATGGACAGCCTGGGACGGAATATTAAGGGTCAGTTTAAATATGCAGATCGTCTGCATGCGAAATACACTGTAGTAATCGGTGACAATGAGCTGGATCAGAACATTGTTTCCATCAAGAATATGGCAACATCTGAGCAAAAGCCGGTATCGCTGCAGGAAATTCTTCCGACTTTAAAAGCGCAGCAGAACCAGGAATTATAGCAGAATCAGGATTCTTCGCAGAACCAAGAATCACACCAGAATAAAAATTCACTGCAGAATCCTAATTCTCCGCAGCATTAGGATTCACCGCGAACCAGAAAAATTGAAAGCAGAGACAGCAGAAGATACGGTTGATTTGCTTTAAAATATTGAATAGGAGACAGAGTATGGAGAATGTACTGAAAAGGACCCATATGTGCGGGGTTTTGACCGAGAAGAATATCGATGAA
>JAQSXD010000016.1 GCA_029266295.1 Bacillota bacterium
AATGGATATTGAACTCTCTGTATCCATGACCACTAGAAAACCAAGACCTGGTGAGGTCGATACCAAGAATTATTACTTCGTTTCAGAGGAAGCATTCGTTGAAACGATTCAAGTAGAAGGATTTCTGGAATACGCAAAAGTTTACGGCAATTATTACGGTACTCCAAAGGAGATCGTGCTAAAGAAGCTGGAAGAAGGCAAGGATGTGGTCCTTGAAATAGATATTCAAGGAGCGCTGAAAATTAGAGAATCCTATCCGCAAGGCGTGTTTATCTTTATCCTGCCGCCATCGATGTCGGAATTGCGAAAACGAATTACCGGGCGTGGATCCGAATCTGAGGATGATATAAATCTTCGTCTCGGAGAAACATTGAAAGAAGTATCCTATATTGATAAGTATGACTATTGTGTTGTTAACGGCGACATCAACGAAGCGGTAAACAGAGTAGCAGCAATCGTCAAAGCAGAGCATTCCAGAGTCTCGGAAGATATTTATGATTTAATAGAAAAATATAAGGAGGAGATTTAAATGTTATATCCATCCATCAACCTGATTAGGGAGAAGGCTGACAGCAGATATACCTTGGTAATCTTGGCTGCGAAAAGAGCCAGAGACATCATCGACGGAAAACCGAAACTGACAGAGGTTGATATCGAAAAGCCGGTTTCCATCGCAGCAAACGAAATTTCTGAAGACCTAATTACCTATAGAAGAGATAGTAATGCGCAATAAGCTTGCCGTGTATCATGAATAGAGGAAGAGCAGGATAACTGCTCTTTTTTTTATTTTAGTACTTTACAAATTTAGCACGGTAAAGTATAATAGCAACATAAGCTGTTCAATACGAACGAGGAGGAGAGAGAAAATGTTTAAAAAAGTTAGCATATTACTTGTGTTGGTACTTATCATGAGCATCTTTGCAGTTGGCTGCGGAGGAGGCGCCTCAACGGAAGAACCCTCTGCCGATGCGGATACAGATACATCGTTAACAGACCTTCAGGCAAAAGGCGAATTCGTAGTCGGAATCGATGATCAGTTCCCGCCCATGGGTTTTGTTGGTGAAGACGGTGAAATCACCGGATTTGATGTGGAGCTTTCTAAATTAGTTGCAGAAAAACTTGGCGTTGAAGCGAAAATTCAGCCGATCGACTGGTCTGCAAAGGAAATGGAGCTAAACAGCGGCAAGATTGATGTTATTTGGAATGGATATACAATCACTGCTGATAGAATTAAGCAAGTCGAATTTACAAAGCCCTATCTGAACAACGAACAGGTTTTGGTTGTTGCGAAGGACTCCCCTTATCAGGCAAAGGCTGATCTGGAGGGTAAGGTTGTAGGCGCGCAGGTTGAAAGTGCAGGTCTTGATGCGTTAAATGCTGATGCTGAATTGTCGGCTTCTGTTGCTGAAATTCCTGAATATGATGATTATATGTCAGCGCTTCTGGATCTTGGTTCTTCCAGACTGGATGCACTTGCTATTGATAAAATACTGATCGGTTATACCATGTCACAGGATCCTGGTAAATATAGAATGCTTGACGAAAGCCTTGCAGACGAGTATTATGGAATAGGTTGTGCAAAGGGGGCGGTTGCTCTTAGAGAAGCAATCGATAAAGCTCTGGACGAATTATATGAAGACGGAAGCATAGAAGAGTTATCAACAAAATGGTTTGGCGAGAACATTGTTATCCGCGACGTTGATTAGCTTACCGCTGACGACTTTAAATAAGCGTGCTCCTTAGATTAAATAAAGGAATAGAGCTTCTGCTACGGCAGGGGCTTTATTCTTTCTTTGAGAAATACTATATTTCACGTGCGATTCAGATTGATTGATTTTTATTATAAAACGTAAGATTGGAAAGGTGGTTCATTTATTGGAAAACTTATGGAATATCAGCAGGTTTATTTTGGAGGGAGCAACGATCTCTGTCAAAATTTACGCAGTCACACTGCTTTTCTCCATTCCGCTTGGGATGTTGTGTGCAATTGGTAAACTGACTCCGCTTAAACCGTTGCAATGGCTGCTGGAACTGTATACTTGGATTTTCAGGGGAACCCCGCTGTTGCTGCAGCTGTTTTTTTCCTATTATGGACTTCAGATTCTTACGGGCATTGAGCTGAGCAAGGAGATGGCGGCTTACATAACTTTTGTGTTGAACTATGCAGCCTACTTCACAGAAATCTTCCGCGCAGGGATTCAGTCCATTGACAAAGGGCAGTACGAAGCTGCTAAGGCACTGGGTATGAACTACAGTCAGACAATGAAACGGATTGTCATCCCCCAGGCAATTAAGGTGATTTTGCCGCCTACGGGAAATGAAGCGGTTACCTTGATCAAAGACACGGCGCTTGTATCTGCTATTGCCCTTGCAGACATTCTGAGAAATGCAAAATCGGTGGTATCGAGAACTGCCAGTGTGGAAGGATATTTTATCGCTGCCATATTGTATCTGATCATGACCTTTGTCATTATTAATATCTTTAAATATATTGAGAAGCGCTTTGCGTATTACAATTAGGAGGAAAGTATGGAAGCGATCATAAAAGTGGAAAATTTGCATAAATACTTTCATTCCCTTCATGTGTTGAAAGGGATCAGCCTGGAGGTGAGCAAAGGGGAAATTGTATCGGTAATCGGTCCTTCCGGATCGGGAAAAAGTACTCTACTCAGATGTCTGAATCATTTGGAGGTTGCGGACAAAGGAAGTATTAGCTTTGAAGGACAGTTTATTGCCAAGGCCGATGCATCCGGCAAAGCGGTATATAAGAACAATCGCGAAGTACTTGCCATCTGCAGCAATTTGGGGATGGTCTTTCAGAATTTCAATCTATTTCCTCATATGTCGGTCTTGGAAAACATTATAGAAGCACCTGTTATGGTGAAAGGGAAAGCCAAGGCGGAAGCCGTCAGGATAGCGGAAGAACTGCTGGATAAAGTAGGTCTGCTGGAAAAAAAGGATGCTTATCCAAATCAGCTTTCAGGAGGACAGAAGCAACGGGTTGCTATTGCAAGGGCGCTTGCGATGGAGCCAGAAATCATGCTCTTTGACGAACCGACTTCGGCGCTGGATCCCGAACTGATCGGGGAGGTTCTTCAGGTTATTAAAAAGCTGGCAGATGAAAAGATGACCATGATCATCGTAACCCATGAAATGAATTTTGCGAGGGAAATATCGGATCGTATCATCTTTATGGATGACGGACAGGTGGTCGTGGACGGCGCTCCTGCTGCGATCTTTGTAAATCCCGATCATCCGAGAATCAAGACGTTCTTGAATAAAGTGCTTTAGTTAAAAATTATTTGATCATAAATAAGGCGTTTTGAATTCAGCGCTCTTCCTTAGTTTTGCAATTTAAAAGAATCCCATGGGTTGATACTAGCTTACAGTCTGGAATCAAGCATGGGATTTTATGTATGATAAAGAGGAGAAATATCTGGTATAATAATTTGTGAGTGAGGTGCAAGATGAAAAATATATATGAAAGAACCCAAATGCTCCTTGGGGCAGATATGCTGAGAAAGATACAATCGAAAAAAATAATTGTTTTTGGAGTGGGCGGTGTGGGCAGCTACGCTGTAGAGGCACTGATTCGTGCGGGAATTCGCAATCTAACCATGGTTGACGATGATATTGTGGAGCCTTCGGATCTGAATCGGATGGTTGCTGCGCTTTGCAGTACGATTGGAAGAAAAAAGATCGATGTTATGGAAGAAAGAATCATGGATATTAATCCAAATGTAATCGTGACAAAACTCGATCAGCGGCTGGATGCCGACAGCATCGGCGGGTTTTCCCTTCAGGACTATGATTATATTATTGATGCGATCGATGAGCATCCGGAAAAGATCCTTCTGATTCAAGCCGCGGTGAAAGCACGGACTTCACTGATCTCAGTTATGAATACCGGAAATCGCTTTGATCCTGTCAAGCTGAGGATCGGTGATATCAGAAAAGCTTCCGTATGTACCATGGCGAAAAACATAAGAAAGGAACTTGCAAGTCTTGGAATCAAGCAGCAAAAGGTGCTCTTTTCTACAGAAGAACCACACAGGGAAGAGTTCAATGAGGATGAGCCGGGAGTGGCCTCCAGTATCTCCTTTGTGCCCTCGGCCGCGGGAATCCTGATCGCTGCAGAAGCGGTAAAGGAGTTGATCTTCACTGTTCCTGGAGATAAGCTGATTTTTGGAATCAAAAAGCCCGCTGAACGATTCCGGGTAGAATAAGATCTGAGAAAATTGTTGTTTTTCGTCAAATAGAAAGCTTCTTTTATAGAAATTATATATTAAATATAAAAAAATAGAATTTCTTGCAACATTTTAAAGAAAATTGCCCCCTTATTATATATACAAAGAAAACTGAGAATGATTTTCAGCCGATCATGCTTCGACGGGAGAAAAAGCATCACCAGTGTAAGAAGGAGGGAGCGAAATGAACGCGAATGGACAATGCAAGGAATGCTATATTCCAGTTATTACAAGGAAGGAAGTCTCAAAAGTAACTGTTGGTGAAATTCTATATATTGAGACTCAGCTTCGGGTTGTGTATATTTATACGGCCCCCCGGATTTACAGGTTTTATGGAAAGTTGGATGAAGTAGTAAAATATTTGAATGGTGACTTTTATCGCTGCCACAAAAGCTGCGTTGTAAATCTCAACAAAATCCTGAGGATGGAAGACGGTGTTGTTTACTTCAAAGGTGGAGCCACCTTACGGGTAGGCCAGAATAACTTTCGCCATACGCGCAGTTTTTATAGTAAATTTCTGATCGATCATATGAAATAATCCGTTTGAAGTTGGAAAATAAAATACTTCATAGACAAAAAATAACGAAAATTTTATCAATCAACGGCTTAAAAGCAGTAATTTGATAAGTTTTCCTTGATTTTCAAATAATAATGGTGTATAGTATTCGAGGATATGTCTCCAAAAGGGACAATTCATAATGATTATTTCAAATTCACACACCGCACTACTTAAAAATGGGTGCCTGAAAAAAGGCCATTCGAAAGGAAGGTACGGTGGAGGGAAAAAACCAGGAGGTAAAAAAATTATGGCTGTTATTTCAATGAAACAGTTGCTGGAAGCCGGTGTGCATTTCGGACATCAGACAAGAAGATGGAACCCTAAAATGGCTCCTTATATCTTCACAGAAAGAAATGGAATCTACATCATCGACCTGCAGAAGACCGTAAAGAAAATTGATGAAGCGTACACTTTCATGAAGGAAGTTGCATCTACAGGCAGACCCGTTCTGTTTGTCGGAACGAAAAAACAGGCTCAGGCTGCAATCGCAGACGAAGCAAAGAGATGCGGAATGTACTTTGTAAACGAGAGATGGCTCGGCGGAATGCTGACCAACTACAAGACAATTTCCAGCAGAATCAAAAGACTGAACGACATCAGAAACATGGAGACAGACGGAACCTTTGAAGCACTGACAAAAAAGGAAGTTATCAAGTTGAAGGCTGAACTGGAAAAGCTTGAAAAGTTCCTCGGTGGAATTAAAGATATGAAGGGTATGCCGGCGGCAATCTTCGTAGTTGACCCCAAGAAAGAAAGAATTGCGATCAAAGAAGCTAGAATTTTAGGCATTCCGATCATTGGTATCGTAGATACAAACTGTGATCCGGACGATGTTGATTATATCATCCCTGCTAACGACGATGCGATCAGAGCAGTTAAGCTGATTGCCGGAAGAATGGCTGATGCGATCATTGAATCCAACCAGGGCGAAAGCTTTGCTGAAGCGGAAGAAGCTGCTCCTGCAGCGGAAGTATCCGAAGAAGCTGCGGAATAATTCAGATCGAATCACAGCATGATAAGTATATAAATCGTTAGGAGGATGAAGGATAATGGAAGTAACCGCAAGTTTAGTAAAAGAACTGCGCGAAAGAACAGGCGCAGGTATGATGGACTGCAAAAAAGTACTTGTTGAAACAAGTGGAGATATGGATAAGGCCATCGAGCTGCTGAGAGAAAAAGGTCTGGCAAAGGCTGCTAAAAAAGCTGGAAGAGTTGCATCTGAAGGATTGGTAAAGCTTGCTTTTGCAGCAGACGGCAAGACAGCTGCTGCTGTTGAGGTTAATTCAGAGACTGACTTCGTTGCAAAGAATGAAGAGTTTGTTGAATTCGTAAACGTATTAGCTGATAAGGTCCTGGATGGTGATTCCGATAGCGTTGAATCCTTCCTCACACTTTCATATGGTGATGAGGGCAGTGTACAGGATGCTTTAAATGGAAAGATCGCTAAGATCGGTGAAAATCTGAATATTAGAAGATTTCAGAAATTCGCGGCCCCTGGTGTTGTTTATGTAGGATATACCCATGGTAATGGAAAAATCGGCGTTGTAGTTGGATTTGAAACAGAAGCATCCGTTGATGAAATCCATGCAATGGGAAGAGACGTGGCAATGCAGGTTGCATCCATGAATCCGAAGTTTATCGATGAATCCGCAGTTGACCCAGAGTATCTGGAGAGTGAGAAGAAAATCCTCATTCAGCAGGCACTGAATGAAGGGAAGCCAGCTGATATCGTTGAGAAGATGGTAACCGGAAGATTGAAGAAAGAACTGAAAGAAACCTGCCTTGTTGAGCAGAAGTTCGTTAAGGACGGAGAACTCAGTGTTAAGCAGTATATTGACAACTCCGCAAAAGCCATTGGCAAGACGGTGAAAGTTGTTGAAATGGTTCGTTACGAAGTAGGCGAAGGAATCGAAAAGAAGGAAGAAAATTTTGCCGAAGAAGTAGCAAAACAGATGAACAACTAATCAAAATATGGTATAATAAAAGGACACTAAATTCTAGTGTCCTTTAAAATGATCAAACACAAAAACACAGATGAGTTTAAGCAAAGCGTACCCAAATGTACGTGTGTGAAAACGAAAGAGCCTGCAACACAGCAATGCAGAATTTTAACAAGCATGAAAGGACACGGTTATGGAGCCAAAGTATAAACGGATTGTATTAAAAATCAGCGGAGAAGCGCTGGCGGGTGAAACAAAATTCGGCCTGAATGAAGACATGCTCAGTATGGTGGCCAAACAGGTAAAGGCGCTGGTCGAATTGGGTGTTCAAGTCGCTGTTGTTGTCGGAGGCGGTAATTTCTGGAGAGGAAGAACCAGCAAAAGCATGGATCGTGCTACAGCAGACTATATGGGCATGCTTGCCACAGTCATCAATTCTCTGGCTTTGCAGGATGCCTTTGAAGCAAACGGTATTCCCACCAGAGTTCAAACCGCAATCGAGATGAAAGAGGTTGCTGAGCCGTATATCAGAAGACGCGCTATGGCGCACCTTTCCAAGAATGTGGTGGTTATATTTGCAGCTGGAACAGGAAATCCGTTCTTTTCCACAGATACGACTGCAGCACTTCGGGCTGCGGAAATTGAAGCTGATATTATCCTGCTGGCTAAGAAGGTTGATGCGGTGTATTCCGATGACCCAGAAACAAATCCTGATGCGATTCGATATGATGCACTTACCCATAAAGAGGTTCTTGAAAAAGGACTTGGCGTTATGGATTCCACTGCGGCCTCTCTTTGCATGGACAATAACATACCGATTCACGTTTTTGGTTTATCTGAGCCTAATAACGTAATCAAGGCCATATACGGTGAGAAAATTGGAACAATAATATCATAACAACAGCACCCAGGAATGAGGCATATCCTATTGAAACGTCCCAAAGTAAAAAATAAAAATAAATGCGGAGGATGAAATTATGAGTGTTGATGTACAAAAGATTCTTGACGACAAAATGAAGAAGAGTATATCAGTATTATAAGAAGAATTAAATTCCGTCAGAGCGGGCAGGGCAAATCCGGCACTTTTGGACAAGATCGTTGTGGAATATTACGGCAGTCCAACACCCCTCAAGAACCTTTCAAATATATCCGTCCCGGATCCGAGAACTTTGATGATCTCACCATTTGATCCAAAGTGCATTCACGATATCGAGAAGGCGATCAATGTCGCAAATCTGGGAATCAATCCGTCCAATGACGGTAAGGTGATTCGTCTTGTGATACCGCCTGTTACAGAAGAAAGAAGAAAAGATCTCATTAAAGTTGTAAAGAAGTTCGGTGAGGATTCTAAGGTTGCCATCAGAAACGAAAGACGGGATGCGAACGACGAACTAAAGAAACAGGAAAAAGCCGGCGAAATTACCGAGGATGATTTGAAGAAGTCTCTGGATGATGTTCAGAAAAAGATCGATAAGTGCATTAAAGATATCGATCAGATCATTGTAGATAAAGAAAAGGAAATCATGGAGGTCTAACCATTGAATGAATTTCCTGACGTTTTAGGTATGGAGCTTCATGATGCAGCAGCCCTTCTGGAGTCAGAAGGGCTAGCTTTTATTATTGCGGAGACAAAACCGGCTAAGAAAGAATTGGACAGCGGAGAACTTCGCGTGATTCGAATTAAGCTTCCTGATAGAGGCGCAAGTCTGCTTAAGGAACAGCAAAACATAATATTGACGGTGTGCAGGATATGATTGATTTAAACAGAATGCCAGAGCATGTTGCTATCATTATGGATGGTAACGGTCGTTGGGCTCAGGGAAAAAACCTGCCGCGTATGGCAGGACATAATGCGGGTATGCTTACTTTAAAAGAAATAGTCAAAGCTTCATCTTCACTGGGGCTAAAGCATTTGACTGTTTATGCGTTTTCTACGGAAAACTGGAAGCGGTCCGTGGAGGAGGTCAGCGGAATCTTCAAGCTGATCATTATTTACATCGAAAAAGAACTCAGAGAGTTGCATGAAAACAATGTGAGAGTAAATATTTTGGGAGATTATGAGCAGTTGCCCAAGGATGCGGTAAAAAGCCTGGAGCGATCATTGGAAACGACTAGGAACAATTCCGGCTTGCAGTTCAACATCGCATTGAATTACGGGGGAAGAGATGAAATTCTCAGATCTGTAAAGAAATTGGCTGCACAAATCGAACATGGAACCTTGAAAGCAGAAGAAATCACCGAAGAGAAGATTGCGGAAAATTTGTATACCGCTGGTATTCCTGATCCGGAAATGATTTTAAGAACAAGCGGTGAAATAAGATTGAGCAACTATCTTTTATGGCAATGCGCTTACAGCGAATTCGTATTTACTGACGTACTATGGCCAGATTTTAACCGTAATGAGTTTGAGAAGGCCATAGAAATCTATCAGAACCGCAAGAGACGGTTCGGGGGCAGGTGAAATACTCAATGAAAACGCGAATTTTATCGGCAGTTATCATGCTGCCGCTTTTGGCACTAGTAGTCTTTGGGGGAAGGCCGCTTTTGATTGCCTGCTTTATTATTGGGGTAATGGGGGTCAGAGAATTCTATCAGGGTTTTGAGCAAATCAACATCAAACCCTCTTATCGAGTAGCAAATCTCAGTATACTGGGCTTATATGCCGTCAATTTATTCGCTCCGGCTGAAATCCATTACTATATGTTTTGGCTTTTTGCTGTGGTTATATTGAGCCTGATCTATCTTTTTAATATTGAAAACCGAGAACTGAATGATGCAATGGCGACTTTGACCGGCATCTTTTATGTGGTGTTCCTTTCTTTCCACGTCACTTTGGTGGATCAAACCGGTGAATACGGTATCCTGGTTTGGCTGATCTTTATTGCCGCTTTCGGTACGGATTCCATGGCCTACTTTGCAGGCTATGCATTTGGAAAACACAAACTTGCGCCTAAAATCAGCCCGAAGAAAACCATAGAGGGTTCCATTGGAGGGATCGTTGGAAGCGTTTTGTTCTGTGGAATATTCGGATACTTTGCCGTACCGCAGCTATTCATTCATTGCATCATAATCGGTATTTTGGGTGGTATCGTTTCACAGCTTGGGGATCTCACTGCATCTATATTCAAGAGAAAAATGGGTATCAAAGACTTTGGGAACCTGATTCCCGGTCACGGCGGTATACTGGATCGCTTTGACAGTGTACTCTTTACTGCACCAATGGTTTACTATTATATTGTGCTTGTCATATCGCAATCCGCATTTTAATCGAAGGATCATTGCGATCTCGTTCTGGCTGGCGGGATAAAAGCAGTGCAGATACATAACCAAATCTTTGGAGGAATTTATGAAGAAAATAGCCATTCTGGGATCCACCGGATCTGTTGGAACCCAGACTTTGGATTTTATAGAGAGTAACCCGGACCGGTTTATCGTGACTGTCCTTTCCTGTGGAGCCAACTTGGAACTGCTAAGAGAACAAATAAAAAAGCATCGGCCGCAACTCGCTGTTGTGTCCTGCGAAGATGACGCGACGGATCTTGGGAGAGAATTTCCCGGGACAGAGTTTTTGTATGGCATGGAAGGCCTGATCACTGCTACCGCAAAAAGTGACAGTGATACAGTTGTAAACTCCCTTAGCGGTATGATGGGTCTGCTGCCTACGTATTGCGCGATTGAGGCAGGTAAGGATATCGCTTTTGCCAATAAGGAAACTTTGGTAGCCGGCGGCGAAGTGATTATGAATGCTGTTAAGAAAAACAATGTGCGGCTTCTGCCGGTGGACAGCGAACATAGTGCGATCTTTCAAGCATTACAGGGGAATGATGCCAAAGAATTAAATCGGATTATACTGACTGCTTCCGGAGGGCCATTTCGTGGTTATCGGTTGGAACAGCTGGAAAAAGTTACGCTGGCTCAGGCACTAAAACATCCGAAATGGAGTATGGGAAGCAAGATTACCATAGATTCGGCAACCCTGATGAATAAAGGGCTCGAAGTGATTGAAGCCAGATGGCTTTTCGATGTTCCTGCGGAAATGATTGAAGTTGTGGTTCACCCTCAGAGCATCATCCATTCCATGGTGGAATACTGTGATCATTCCATCATTGCGCAGCTTGGGGTTCCAGATATGAGAATTCCGATCAGCTATGCGCTGACTTATCCGGAGCGGATTAAAAATGAGTATCAGGGAATAAATTTCTTAGAAACGGGCGAACTTAATTTCGAAAAGCCGGATATGGATACCTTTCGATGCCTTTCCCTTGCATATGAAGCAATACGTGCAGGCGGAAGCTATCCAGTGGTGTTAAATGCGGCAAATGAAGTATTGGTACAATGGTTCCTAGAGGGCCGTATCCGATTCTTGGACATACAAAAGACGATTGAGAGGGTATTGGAAGAACACAAACCGGTATATCATCCCGGTTTAGAGGATATATTGGATATTGATCAGAAAATCAGGGGGGATTTAAAATTATGATGATCATATATGCGTTGTTAATTTTTTGTCTGTTAATTTTCATTCACGAGCTGGGGCATTTCTTATCAGCAAAAGCGGTAGGCATACGGGTTAACGAATTTGCGCTAGGTATGGGACCGCTGCTGTTCCATTTTAAAAAAGGTGATACGGAATATTCGCTGAGGGCACTGCCTATTGGCGGTTATTGCAAGATGGAAGGCGAGGATGAAGAATCCAATGATTCTGCCGCCTTTAACAACAAATCATTTCCTGCGAAAGCGCTGGTAGTGGTAGCAGGATCGGTAATGAACCTGCTTCTTGCAATTGTAATTATCTCGCTGGTATTCCTCTCAGTAGGAATGCCCACGAATATTATCAAAGATTTATCAGCCGACCTTCCGGCGGCTCAGGCAGGACTGCTGCCCGGTGACCGGATTGTGCAAATAGAAAATACAAAAATCAAAGAGTGGGAGGATATCACTGCGACCATCGGAAACAGTACCAGTGAAACCTTGACCGTTGGGGTGGAAAGAAACGGAACTCCTCTGACCTTTGAGGTGGGTGTTGCCAAATCCGAAGAAGGAAGACGGATGATCGGAATCGGTCCGGCTTATACGAAAAATCCAGGTAAGGCCTTGATTTTTGGAGCCTCCAGCACGGTGGAAATGGGTGTCAAAATGGTAGAGGTAATCGGACAGCTCTTTACCGGTGAAGTTTCTACCAAGTCTCTGACCGGCCCGGTGGGTATCGTTTATATGGTGGGGGATTCGGCCAAACTTGGCATGCTGTACCTTGCTCAGCTCACAGCACTGATCAGTTTAAATCTAGCGATCGTAAACATGCTTCCATTTCCTGCATTGGACGGGGGAAGACTCTTGTTTATGATTATAAGACTTTTCACGGGAAAGGCTGTAACGGATGAAACCGAAGGAAGAATTCACTTTATCGGACTCATTCTACTGTTCGGATTGATGATTTATATTACCTATCAGGACATTGGAAGGTTTTTCTTATGAGTAGACAGATCAACTGCGGGGGCATCCTCATTGGAGGAGGCGCTCCTGTTTCCATACAGTCCATGACAAATACGGATACCAGAAATATCACAGCTACCGTTGAGCAGATTCAAAGACTTGCCAGCGCAGGCTGTGATATCGTGCGCTGTGCGATCCCTGATATGGAAGCAGCAGTAGCGTTCGGTGAAATCAAAAAAAGAGTAGGGGTACCCCTTGTAGCAGATATCCATTTTGACTATCGTCTGGCTTTGGCAGCGATAAAAAATGGAGCGGACAAAGTAAGAATCAATCCCGGTAATATCGGGAGCAGAGACCGGGTTAAGGCAGTTGTTGATGCTGCCAAGGAACATGGGATTCCCATTCGGATCGGAGTAAATTCCGGTTCTCTTGAAAAAGACATTCTGGAAAAATATGGAGGAGTTACAGCGGAAGGACTTGCTGAAAGTGCACTCAGAAATGCAACCCTGTTGGAAGAAATGGGATTTTCCGATCTCATCTTGTCCCTGAAAGCCTCGGATGTCAGGCTGAACTACGCAGCGCATAAAATCATCCATGAGAAAACGGAATATCCCCTTCACATAGGAATCACAGAAGCGGGAACCTTGGAAAGCGGCAAGGCAAAATCCGCATTAGGCATCGGCGCGTTGCTTTTGGATGGAATTGGAGACACCATCCGGGTTTCCCTAACGGGTGATCCGGTAAACGAGGTGCTCTTTGCTGCAGAAATATTGAAAGCACTGGATTTGAGAAGCAGCTCCATCCGATTTGTATCGTGCCCGACTTGTGGACGATGCGGAGTCGATTTGGCAAAGATCACTTCGGACGTAGAAACCGCACTGAAACCCATTGAAGATAAAATGAAAGCGAAGCAAATCCCGTCCTTTACCGTTGCGGTGATGGGCTGCGAAGTCAACGGGCCGGGAGAGGCGCGGGAAGCGGATTTTGGAGTTGCTTGCGGCAAAGGAAAGGGACTGATTTTTAAGGACGGAAAAATTATAAAAGCAGTGCCAGAGGAAGATATTGCAAAAGAATTAATCCTGTATATTGAGGAAGAAAAAATATTGGTGTAAAATTTAAACGGTAATATTCCATTCCAGCGAAAGCTGGGGAATTTTCGTATGGCGCCTGCCGACGTTTGCCTTGCAAACGGGGCCAGGTGCGTAAAAAGGGGGTATGGGAATGATTCCGGGACTTGAACTATCGCAGCCGCTGATCTGGGTGATGATCGCGGTGATTTTTGCTATCATTGAAGCCTTCACCATGGGACTGACGACAATTTGGTTTACGGTAGGAGGCGTTGCAGCTTGTATCATCGCGTTGATAGGAGGGCCTTTAATCCTTCAGGTGGCAGTTTTTCTGATTGTATCCGTCATTCTGCTTTACTTTACAAGGCCACTTGCGGAAAAACGACTGAAGATCGGTCACGAAAAAAACAACATTGAACAACTGATTGGAAAGACAGCGCTCGTGACGGAGACCATTAAGCCGTACCATCCCGGACAGGTCAAGCTCAACGGCTTAATCTGGACGGCAGTCACGGAAGAAGAGAGCGAGGTTTTTGAGAAAAACGATCTTGCACGTATTGTAAAGGTTGAAGGAGTCAAACTAGTCGTTGAGAGTGTGAAGGGAGAAGAATCATGACGAATATTATTCCGATTTTAACAATTTTTCTGCTGATTGCAATTGCAATCTTGCTTGTGGTTACCAATATCAGGATTGTGCCGCAGGCGAGGGCTTATGTGGTGGAAAGGCTGGGAGCCTATCACGTCACATGGCAGGTTGGGCTGCATATTAAAATTCCGCTTATCGATAAAATTTCCCGTAAGGTTTCATTAAAGGAGCATGTTATTGACTTTCCGCCTCAGCCGGTAATCACGAAGGACAATGTTACCATGGAAATCGATACGGTGATCTATTTTCAGATTACTGACCCGAAGCTTTATGCCTATGGTGTGGAAAACCCCATGTCAGCAATTGAAAATCTGACTGCTACGACACTGAGAAATATCATTGGTGATCTGGAACTGGACGAATCGTTAACAAGCAGAGAACATATCAATACGAAGATCCGTCTTGTACTGGATGAAGCCACCGATCCATGGGGCATCAAGATCAACCGTGTTGAAGTGAAGAATATTGTTCCTCCCAGAGATATTCAGCAGGCCATGGAAAAACAGATGAGAGCAGAGAGAGAACGGCGGGAGGTCATTCTCCGGGCAGAGGGAGAAAAAACATCGGCTATATTGATTGCCGAGGGAAATAAACAATCACAGATTTTGAATGCAGAAGCAAGCAAGGAAGCGACGATTCTGTCAGCGGAAGCCAAGAAAGAAGCTCAAATTAGAGAGGCAGAGGGTCAGGCTCAGGCAATTCTTCTGGTGCAGCAGGCTACGGCGGACGGAATTAAAATGCTGGTGGAATCCAGCCCCACCCAGCCTGTTATTGCGCTTAAGAGTCTGGAGGCCTTCGGTAAGGCTGCGGACGGAAAAGCAACAAAGATCATTATTCCGTCGGAAATACAGGGCTTTGCGGGCCTTGCAACCTCACTGACAGAACTGATAAAAGAGGATTCAAAATAATAGAACGAGGCATTTACGGAGGCTATCATTGAAATCGTTAATAGAAAACACAATCAACTGGAATAAAATCGGCAAGCATCCCAAAGAAAGCTATATCTTTTCCATCGGAAAGGCAGTCGTTTCGAAAGAAACGGCTGTCCTTTCTCTGGATATACAGCTTAATTTTGTAATTCCATTTTCGGATGCTGAGCGTATCCGTGATCTGGTCAGAAGTCAGATTCCGGGATTAAACGGTGTGAAGCTCAATTTCATCTATGAGAATGTGATTCTGAGCGAAAAGGAGGTCCTCAAGCATTACATCGAGCATATGATCCATGAGATCAACGGCAGCTATGCCGCCATCACAAAGACGATCTTTCCAAAGGAATTCCAGATTGAAGGCGGTCAGCTTACGATTATGGCGCTTGGTGCAGTGGCTGTAAGCGAGCTCAACGACAAGGTTGCCCAGCATTTTGAGCAGTATCTGAAACGGGATTTTGGAATAGAGACAAGCGTAATATTCGAAAATCACAAGGATAATTATAAGGAGACCGCAAAAGAACGTGCTCTGCAGGCTGAAAAGGAGCTGGAAGAAGCCACAAAAGCCCTGAAACAGGCTGCCGCGTCAGGTGGCTCCGGTGGCTCCGGCGGAAACGGAGCAGGCAGCGCTTTCGGAGGAAAACCAGCCGGAAGCAATGGCGGAAACGGTGGTGGAGGCTTTAACAAGGGCGGTGAGAAATGGAAGCGCAGAGAAAAGGAAGAACCCATGGTGGGAAACCGCATTCTGGGAAAGAATATCAATGATTCTCCAGTCCCAATGTCCAGTATTACCGTGGACAGTGGACAGGTTACCATTGAGGGGATGCTATTCCGTAAAGAGTCCAGAACCATAAAGAATAATAAAAAACTGGTCACCCTTCTGGTCACTGACAAAGTCACCTCCATGTGTGTTAAGCTCTTTTGCTCTGAGGAAAAATGGACGGAAATTGACGAGAACCTGAAATCTGGAGATTACGTCAAGATCCGCGGAAATGCAGAGTTTGACACCTTTGAGAATATTCTGGTCGTCATGGGGAAGGATATTGAAAAAACCGAAAAAGAAGGACGCAAGGATCACAGCGAAAAGAAGCGTGTAGAGCTTCACGCTCACACGAAGATGAGTGCCATGGACGGCCTGAATGAGATCGGCGGAATGATCAAAACTGCCGCGAAGTGGGGTCAGAAGGCCATCGCCATCACGGATCACGGAGTGGTACAAGCGTTCCCCGATGCGGCAAAGACCGTGAAATACGGGAAGCTGGACATTAAGCTGATCTTTGGCCTTGAGGGTTATCTATATGATGACTCCAATGATGCAGATGGAACGATTGACTATAAGTCTAAAAATACATACCATATCATTTTGCTTGCAAGAACGCAGGAGGGACTGAAAAATCTGTACCGGCTGGTTTCGATCTCTCACCTGGAATATTTCTATAAGAGACCGAGAATTCCCAAGTCTGTTCTCACTGCCCACAGGGAGGGTTTAATCATCGGATCAGCTTGTGAAGCGGGTGAGGTTTACCGGAGCATTCTGCATAAAAAATCAGAGGAAGAGATTGTTCGAATCGCAGAGTACTATGATTACCTTGAAATCCAACCTCTTGTGAATAATCAGTTTCTCATCGATAACGGCACCGTTCCCGATCGGGAGGCGCTGAAGGATATCAACCGAAAGATCATTGATCTTGGAAGACAGCTGGGAAAGACCGTTGCAGCAACCTGCGACGCACATTATTCCAATCCCGAAGAGGCTCTTTACAGAAAGATCCTTATGGCAGGTCAGGGCTTCAAAGACATTGAAGGTGATAAGGGACTCCATATGAGGACCACAGAGGAAATGCTGGAGGAATTTGACTATCTGGGTGAGGAAACTGCGAGAGAGGTTGTAATCGAAGCAACCAACAGGATTGCGGATATGGTGGAAAAAGTGGTGCCTGTTCCCAGTGGAAAATTCCCGCCGAAGATTGACGGTGCGGAAGAACGTCTCAGAACGCGGTGCATGGAAACTGCTTGGGGGATCTACGGAAATCCGCTGCCGGAGCTGGTTCAGAAACGTCTGGATCGGGAACTGGATTCCATCATCAACAACGGTTATGCCGTCATGTATGTATCTGCGGAGATGCTGGTTCAGAAATCTCTTTCCGACGGATACCTGGTAGGATCCCGAGGATCGGTAGGCTCATCCTTCGCTGCTACCATGGGCGGAATCACCGAGGTAAATCCTCTGGCACCCCATTACATATGCCCCAATTCGGAATGCAAAAACGCAGAGTTTATTACGGATGGGAGCTATGACTGCGGTATTGACATGCCGGATAAAAACTGTCCGAAATGCGGTACCCTGTATAAGAAGGACGGTTTCAGTATTCCATTTGAAGTATTTCTTGGCTTTGAGGGGGATAAGGAGCCCGATATCGACTTGAATTTTGCGGGAGAATATCAGCCCGTTGCGCATAAATATGTGGAAGACATCTTTGGGAGAGAAAACGTATTCCGTGCAGGAACCATCGGCACCGTCGCATCGAAAACCGCATACGGTTTTGTCATGAAGTACTTTGAAGAGCGTCAGCAGCCAGTGAACAAATGGGAAGCAGACCGATTGACGGAATGCTGCACCGGTGTGCGAAGAACCACAGGACAGCATCCCGGTGGAATCATCATCGTTCCCAGGGGTCACGAAATTTTTGAGTTCTGCCCCGTTCAGCATCCGGCAAACGACATGACAACGGATATCATTACGACGCATTTTGATTATCACTCCATCGATGAAAACTTGCTGAAGCTTGATATCCTCGGCCACGACGTACCGTCCATGATCAGGCAGCTTCAGGATATGACAGGAGTGGACCCGCTTTTGGTGCCCCTGAAGGATCCCAAGGTTGACAGCCTGTTCAACGGAATTGAAGGTCTTGATATTAAGGACCCTGAATATAAATTTACTCATGGGAGTTATGGCATCCCGGAATTCGGGACAAAGTTTGTAAGGCAGATGCTGGATGATACGAAACCTTCCATGTTTGCGGATCTGGTTCGTATTTCCGGTTTTTCTCATGGTACAGACGTATGGATCAACAATGCACAGGAGTTTATCAAGAGCGGTCTTGCCACCATGAAGGATGCGATTTCCACCCGAGACGATATCATGAACTATCTGATTTTAAAGGGTCTGCCGAATAAGACTGCATTCAAAATCATGGAAAACGTCAGAAAAGGAAAGGGCATCACCCAGGAAGAAGCGGACCTGATGGCGGAAAACAACGTTCCGGAATGGTATATTGAATCCTGCCGAAGGATCAAATACATGTTCCCTAAGGCGCACGCGGTGGCCTACGTCATGATGTCCTATCGAATCGCGTATTATAAGGTTTACCATCCGGTGGAATTTTATTGCGTCCTCTTTACAACGAAGGTGAGTGAATTTGACGCTGATACCATACTGAAAGGCGCCAGAGCCATCATGAACAAGATCGAGCTCATCGAGGCAAAAGGAAAAAATGCTACAAAAAAGGAAGAAGATGAGGTCACCGTGCTGGAAATCGCTTACGAGATGTATTGCAGAGGCTATGAGTTTGCACCGGCGGAAATCGGAAAATCTCATGCGACACGCTTCCTAGTGGTGGATGGAAAAGCGCTGCTGCCTTTTGTAGCGCTCTCTGGAGTGGGAGAAAGTGCAGCGAAGTCCATCGTTGCGGAATATGAAAAGAAGCCTTTTATTTCCGTCGATGACATGCGAAACAGGGCAAAAGTAAACAAAACAGCCATCGAAGCACTGACCAATCACGGGGTTCTTTCTGACATTCCGGAATCGGATCAGCTTTGCCTTTTTTAATGGTCGGTGTTGGTTTGACAGTCTTCTAGCAAGCTCTTTGGGAGGCACTAATGCGAAAACAAAAAATATATTTGCACATACAAGAGTCCACACGAAATGGCGAATACGATACGAAACCCGAACATTTTACGGCGGAGGGGATCTGTAATCTCTTCCAAGTGAAAAGGAATACAATAAGCCATTACCTGAATGAACTGTACGAAGAAGGAATGCTGATAAAGATCAATACCAGGCCAGTTTATTTTCTAGATAAGGAGGCTCTTTCTCAAAAACACACTAGACCAATCACAGTGAAAAAATTCGCCAGTTTGGACGAAATGAAACATTTTCTTACGCAAAATGTTGAGCAGGAACGAAGCGAGGATGTTTTTGAGGAACTGATCGGAGCGAAAGGCAGTTTAAAAAAAACCATTGAGCAAGTGAAAACTGCAGTCCTATATCCTCCAAAAGGCTTGCCAGTTTTGATTACTGGCCCCACCGGAGCTGGGAAAAGTCATCTGGCGGG
>JAQSXD010000365.1 GCA_029266295.1 Bacillota bacterium
CTATGCTCAAGGGCTTCTCTGGCAGGCTTTCTGAAATATTCAAAAACCCGAATCGCAGCCGCATTCCCAAGCATGGTGCTGTATTTCCCGCTCAGTTTTCTGAAATTGAACTCTTTGCTGTACATACCGTAAAGGAAGAAATCAATGAGATCCAAAACAACTGCTTCGCCGCCTTCCTGTTCGATGATTCCAACAATATCGTTGTTTGCGGTGGGATGATATTTTACAAGGATTTCACCGACAACGCCGATCTTTGGCTTTTTCACATCACGAAGCGGGATCTTGTCAAAGTCCTCGACGATATCGTGAATATATTTGTTAAATTTGCGTACGCTTCCTTTTTCAATATTTACTTTTGCTTTTTTTGACCATTTTTCAAACAATTCGTCAGCTGAGCCTGGAACAGCCTCATAGGGTCTTGTTGCATAGAGCACCCTCATCAGCACATCGCCATATACCATGCCCATCAAAATCCGCTTAATCAGCGGAAGCGTAAATTGGAAGCCCGGGTTCTTCTCAAGGCCGGACATATTGATTGAAACTACCGGAATTTGCTCCATCTTCAGCTCGCCAAGGGCTTTTCTAAGCAGCGAAACGTAATTGCTCGCGCGGCATCCGCCTCCTGTCTGAGACATAGCAATCGCCGTTTTATTCAGATCATATTTTCCGGATTTCAGTGCGGAAATGATCTGCCCAAGCGTTACAATTGTAGGATAACAAGCATCGTTATTGATATACTTTAATCCCTCTTCTACCGCATGTTTGTCAACGGACGGCAGGAGAACCGCAGTATAACCGCCGTGATGCAGCGCCGGTTCCAAAAATTGAAAATGGATGGGCGACATCTGCGGGATCAGCAGCGTGTAGTTCTTCTTCATTCGATTCGTAAAGAGTTTGCGTTTGTAAGGAGAATGATTCTGGATATACTTTACGTTGTTCTTCTCCCTTTCGTCCATTGCTGCTTTGAGCGATCTGATTCGGATCTTTGCCGCTCCTAAATTGGAGCCTTCATCGATCTTCAGTACCGTATACAGTTTATTTTTATTCGTCAGAATTTCTTCCACCTGGTCTGTGGTCACAGCATCTAGTCCGCAGCCAAAGGAATTAAGCTGAATCGGCTCAATATCATCATTTCTGCCTGCCACCTCGGCAGCGCGATACATTCTGGAATGATACATCCATTGATCAAGCACCCTGATGGGGCGATTCAGTTTGGCGAAATGAGCCACAGAATCCTCAGTCAGAACAGCCATTCCAAAGGAATTAATCACCTGATCGATCCCGTGGTTGATTTCCGGATCGAGATGATAGGGTCTGCCTGCCAGTACAATTGCCTTTTTATTATTGTCCTTGATATATTTTATGGCGTAAGCACCGTTCTTTTTGATATCGTCCTTAAATCGCTTATCCTCTTTCCTTGCAGCTTTCACCGCTTTGCTCACTTCATTAAAACCAATATGAAGACTTCGCAACATTTCGTAAAGCTGGCGGCTCAATCTGATGTCGTCGTCATAAGGGAGGAAAGGATGGCTGAATTGTACCTCGTTCTCCTTAAAAATTTCATCCATGTTGCTTGAAATAACCTCGGGATAGGTGGCAACGATGGGACAATTGTAATGATTCGGTGCACTGTGATCTTCGATCATCTCATAGTTCACACAGGGATAGAAAATCCATTTCACTTCATTATTAACCAGCCATTTAATGTGACCGTGAACCAATTTAGCAGGATAACATGCGGTGTCGGAAGAGATGCTCTCCATTCCAAGCTCATAAATTTCTTTTGTGGTAACAGGGGAAAGCACAACACGAAAGCCCAGACTGGTAAAAAAGGTGAACCAGAATGGATAATTTTCATGCATATTGAGCACCCGAGGGATTCCAACGGTACCCCTTGATGCATAAGCTTCTTCCAGCGGTTCATACGAGAATAGCCGTCTGTATTTGTACTCAAAAAGATTGGGAAGATGCTCCCCTTTCTTTTCCAGCCCGGCTCCTTTATCACACCGATTTCCTGTGATAAATCTGCCGCCGTCATTAAATTTGTTGATGGTCAGAAGGCACTTGTTTTCACAGCCTTTACAGCGTGTGTGTGTATTGGTTACAGTGAAACAACCCATTTCCGAAGGTTTGATGATAGCGGACTCGGTTCCTTCCACATAGTTTTCTCTTGCAATCAAAGCAGAGCCGTAAGCACCCATGATCCCTGCGATATCCGGCCGAACGACCTTCCTCTCCATAATCTGCTCAATACTCCGCAGCACGGAATCATTCAGAAAGGTACCCCCTTGCACAACGATCTTGTTGCCTGCCTCTTCTGAATCTCTAAGCTTGATCACCTTGTATAAGGCATTTTTTATGACGGAATGCGACAAGCCTGCGGAAATATCACCGATAGACGCGCCTTCTTTCTGGGCCTGCTTTACCTTGGAATTCATGAATACCGTACAGCGGGTTCCCAGGTCAACAGGGGATTCTGCAAAAAGTCCTTCTTTTGCAAAGGCTTGAACACTCATATTTACGGATTTTGAATAGGTTTCTATAAAAGATCCACACCCGGAGGAACAAGCTTCATTGAGCATGATATTGTAGATCGCCCCGTCCCTGATCTTCATGCATTTCATATCCTGACCGCCGATATCCAAAATAAAATCGACTCCGGGCAAAAACTCCTCTGCTGCTTTATAGTGAGCCATGGTTTCAATTTCGCCCATATCCACATTAAAAGCGGTTTTGATCAGTCCCTCTCCGTAGCCTGTCACCGTAGCATTGGCAATGTATGCACCGTCTGGCAATTGAGAATAAAGCTCCTTGAGCATGACCAGGGTTGCTTCCAGCGGTTTTCCTTCGTTGTTCTTATAGAAGGAATATAACAGATACTTTTCATCATCGATGAGCGCAGCCTTTGTGGTGGTCGAACCGGCATCAATGCCAAGAAAAACCTTTCCCTTTGCCCGCTTGATATCTCTTCGTTTTATTTTATTCTTATCATGCCTTCCTTTAAATTGCTGGAAGTCATTAAAATCTTTAAATAGCGGTTCCATATGCTTCGTTTCAGACATGGATGCAAGATCAGCCGCATCAATTTTGGTCAGAATGCTCTCAATATTTACAGGTGAATTCTTGGCTGAAAGCATGGCTGCTCCAATGGCAACGTAGTATTTTGATTCTGAAGGAAATATGATCTGTTCCGGCTTGAGATCCAAAGTCTCCACAAAGCGCTTTCTTAATTCGGATAAAAAGGATAAGGGCCCTCCCAGAAACGCCACATTGCCTCGGATGGTTCTTCCGCAAGCCAGTCCGCTGATGGTCTGATTGACAACCGCTTGAAAAATAGAAGCAGACAGATCCTCTATCTTTGCCCCTTCATTGATCAACGGCTGAATATCTGTTTTTGCAAAAACACCGCATCGCGCTGCGATAGGATAGATCATTGAGTAGTTTTTTGCGCTCTCATTTAATCCCTGTGCATCAGTGTTTAAAAGTACAGCCATTTGATCGATAAACGCACCAGTACCGCCTGCGCAGGTGCCGTTCATCCTCTGTTCAATCGTGGGTCCGTAGAACGTGATCTTTGCATCCTCCCCACCCAGTTCTATGGCTACATCCGTGTTGGGAATCAAAGCTTCCACTGCACTGCTGCAAGCAATAACCTCTTGTTCAAAGGGTATCCCAAGCAAAGACGACAGAGCAAGCCCTCCCGAACCTGTAATGGCAACTGTTGTTTGAATATCTTTATAAGTATCGTACAGCTGAGCCATAAGCTCAGAAACTTTTTCAAATATGTTGGACATGTGGCGCTCGTATCTGCTGAAAACGATTTTGTCGTGTCGGTCAAGCAGCACGAGTTTCACTGTCGTAGATCCAATATCAATTCCTAATTTCATAAAATGTCCGTATCCTCCTGCCTGTTATAGAGCAATCGCAAAATCAAGCGATAGGCGATTGCATACCATAACAATAATATTATGGTATCCGCCATCCGCGTTTTTGGTATTCACGCTTTTCATGCCGAAATTCTCGCGGGGCACTTAATCCGTATCATAATCGCAAAAATCAAGCTATCGGCGATTATTATACCATATGGAGCTGCTAAAATCAAAAAAATAAAGATTCCAGACAGAA
>JAQSXD010000366.1 GCA_029266295.1 Bacillota bacterium
ACGGGGCTTTAACACCTTACTCGCTTTCCAGGCGAGCTCCTTAGCCACTCGGTCAACTCTCCAGACTTATTAGACACAATTAGTAATTTAACATACATTTAGAGAAAAAGCAAGTACTATTTCAAATAAAAATTTGTAATAAAATTAAGGTTTCTGTTGAAAAATTTCCCACAGGTGTTTGCTTTCAAGCTCTATATGAAGTATAATTTCTGATGCGGAGGTGCTGCAATTCATGGATGTCAAGAAGCCGAATCTATCCTTTGAGCAATGGAGAGAAAAAATCATCCGAGTCTTCTACGTTATCATTGTACTGATATTTCTGGTAGAAGTCATTGTTTTCTTGGCGTTTCGCCCATTCGGGCTCCTCGCAGAAACCACAACAGATCTTCATTATATCATAAAATATATTATAATTCCAACCCTGACGAATCTTATTCTGGTCTATACCTGTCATAAAATAAACACCAATCGATTCAAGGAAAAAATAAAGAATACGGCAATTCCGGTAACGTTAAGTCTTCTTGCAGCAGTCATCGCATATGTTCATGTCCAGGTCGACTCCATTACAGCTGCCCTTGCAATGCCCGTTTTTCTTACGGTATTGTTTGGTAAGAGAAAGATGACCCGGCGGATTACGATGCTTAACGGAGCTTTGATTCTTCTGATTTCTCTCCGAGCCTTCTTTTATTTTGAAAATAAGACCGTATTTTTTTATCTGAACATCGTTGTCGCGCTCACCCTACTGATTACCGCATATCTGATCAGCAATGTTCTGATCGCATACAATAAGGCAAACAGCGATTATATCAACTCCAGCTATGAAGCACAGCTGTCCCTGACAGAACAAGCGAGAAATGATTCCCTAACGGGATTGTTTAATCAGAAGACCTTCCATGCTCTTTTGAAAACCACTATGGAAAAAGCCTGGAAAGCAAGGGCGCCGATGTCCCTTGCCATCATAGACTTGGATGACTTTAAGGAAATCAACGACACCTACGGCCATCTGGCTGGTGACCAGGTGCTCATCCATTTCACCAACCTGATGAAAGAACACTGCAAAGAAGGGGATGCCTATATTTCCCGTTACGGCGGAGATGAGTTTGCGGTCATCTTTCCTAGAGCATCCAGAGAACTGGCATACCTGAGATTGGAATCCTTGCGAAAGCGATGCAGGCAAGTTCCGTCAGCGAAAACCGGAACAAGCTCCATCAGCTTCAGCGCCGGGATCGCAAACTATTCGGAAGGTGAAGCCAATGCAACACTTTTGTTCCATCAGGCAGATTCCGCGCTCTATCAAGCAAAGGAAAATGGCAAAGGCCAAACGATAATATATCAAGAACAATAGCCATCAAATTCTTTACAAAATCCGTATAATTGCAATTTAGATACAAAATAAAGAACTGCCGTCTGTGAGATGCTCCTCCTAAGATTAGAACATTTTCTAACATCTTGGATGATGCAATTTCAAGCGGCAGCTTTAAATGAATGGTTTCTATTTTGCATTCTGTATTTTACAGTTGAAAATTTATATTATTATATTTTGTCTTTCTGTTTCTCTGTTTCTCTGTTTCTCTTTACGATTCTATCTGCTATTTCAAAGCTTCTCTTACAGCTGACTGCATGTCATCCTTATCAAGCAAGCCTTTATGTCTAATCTCCTTGTCCTCCAAGCCTTTGAGACCAGCAGGGATTTTGACACCAGTCTTTTCATGGAGCGCACGAACGTTTACGAAACCGTCGCCATCAGGCACAAGCCCTAAGGATTCTGCAACACTGTCAGCAAATTTATATGCGCTGGCAGTGGAAGCGATTACTGCAGGAGTATCATCGCCAGTCTCCTTTTTATAGTCTTCATAGACCTTATATGCCACTGCCGTGTGGGTATCCATCAAATAGCCGTTTTCAGCATACATTTTCCCGATGGCAGCATTGGTCTGGACGACAGTTGCAAAACCGGCCCAGAAGTCTTTTAAGCCTTCCTTGATGCTACTGGTTACTTGATACTTCTTTTCGGTATCAAGACCATTCATCAAAGCCGAAATTTCTTCACCGTTATTTCCACTCAAGTGGTACAAAAGCCGCTCCAGATTGCTGGAAATCAGAATATCCATGGATGGAGAATTGGTCAGATAAAATTCTCTTCCAGCATCGTAGACTCCTGTCTGAAGGAAGTCTGTCAGTACTTTGTTTTCATTGGATGCGCAGATCAGCTTTTTCACTGGAATCCCCATCTGCTTCGCATAATAGGCCGCAAGGATGTTTCCGAAGTTTCCGGTAGGTACTACTACATTGAACTCTTCGCCAGCTTTTACCGTCCCCTGTTCCATCAGCTTGGCATACGCATAAACATAATATGCCACCTGGGGAATTAATCGTCCGATATTGATGGAGTTTGCGGAAGACAGCATACAGCCAGATTCAGCCAGTTCTGCTGCAAATTGGCTGTCATTGAAGATTTTCTTCACGCCGGTCTGAGCGTCGTCAAAATTACCGCGGATTGCATAGACATGCGTGTTTGTTCCTTCTTGGGTAATCATCTGTCGTTCCTGAACCTGGCTTACACCTTCACTTGGGTAAAATACGACGATCTCTGTATTGGGAACATCTGCAAAGCCCTCTAAAGCGGCCTTTCCCGTATCTCCTGAAGTAGCGGTTAGAATGACCACTTTTTTGTCAACTTGCTCTTTCTGCATCGCTGTTGTCATGAGGTAAGGCAGAATGGATAATGCCATGTCCTTAAACGCTGCGGTTCTTCCATGATAAAGTTCCAGAAAATATGCGCCTCCTGCATTGACCAGCGGAACGATCTCAGAAGCCTCAAATTTGCTGTCGTAGGCCCCGTTCACGCAGTGTTTGATCTCTTCTTCCGTATAATCCGTAAAAAAGCTGTGAATGACCGCATCCGCGATTTCCTGATACGTCTTTCCCTTCATCTCTTCCAGACGAAACGGCAGTTTGGGGAAAGAATCCGGAACAAAAAGTCCTTTGTCCTGAGAAATCCCCTGTATTACAGCTTGAGCAGCATTTTTTACATCTTTGCTGCCTCTTGTACTCTTGTAAAACATCCTTCTATTCCTTTCTTTTCTATATCTCAATCATCCCGGATCAATGCTCCGAGCCTTATTCTTTGCTTAATATTTGATTTTAACAAAATAGCCGAAAATATACAAGGCGATCGTATAAAATCCAAAAAATAAAATCCAAGAAATAAAACACACGCCAGACTTTCCGACTACGTTCGTGTCCTTGCGGGTTCGACTCCCACCTGCTCCAAAAACGAAAAAGACCGTCTTTTTCTATTTCAATGTGTTGGCTTTGTGTGTTTTTAGTGAAGATTTCGGTAGCTGTCTAATGATTTCATGTTTTCTTCCGAAGAAAGGAGTAAATCATTTCGGGAGGTATTAAAAATGAGTAGTATATCCGTTTCATCTGTAGCCAGCAGTTCAACATCAACGTCCTACGAAAATAAGATCGAACAGCTGAGAACACAGATAACAAAACTCCAGACTAAGATCACAAAAATCAATGCTGGTGATGGAGACGAAGAGACAAAGCAGCAGCAAATTGAAATAATTCAAACGCAGATTCAGCAGTTGGAGACTCAGATTCAGAGGATTCAGTCACAGCAATCAAAGGTTGCTGTGAGCGCAGAAGAAGATTCAGCGACATCGGCTTCGAGCCAGAACGCATCCGCAGTGAAAGACCCTTATTCCAATAATAAGTTGGACGTTCTGGCCTAGCGTTCACGCCCTTGCGGGTTCCACTCCCCACTCACCCCAAAAACGAAAAAGACCGAAGCTCAGCTTCGGTTTTTTCTCTTGGTAACCCGTAGGGGAGTCGAACCCGCCTTATAATTTACATACACGTTGGTAATAGTGGTTCGATTTATTCCGTGTTGCATTTCGTGTTGCAATATGCGAGAAAAGGAGAACCCATGAACACTATCGAAGAACAGATAAAAACAGCCCTCGCCCACCTGGGCGTAAAGGGAACGATAAGAATCAGCCCGGCCGGATACCGCCGGTACCTAGTAGAATTGAACGGTAAGTACTTTGGGACTTATGATGCAGGCCGGGGTACGTTTGTGGACTGAGCCGAACTATAAAAGCCCCAGCATTACGCC
>JAQSXD010000367.1 GCA_029266295.1 Bacillota bacterium
GATTCCGTTGCCGGTTTGAAACGCATTCTCTCAAGAGAAGCAGAGGAGGAAGAACGTTATGCTGCAATGGATAAGCTTAAAATCGGAATTTTCGGCATTTCCGGTGGGGCGGGTGCAAGCTTTCTAACGGGATGCCTTGCCAGATATCTTGCGAATACCGGAAAGCATGAGCCGGCAGTGGTTGAACTGGGTAAGGGAATTCTGTTTGATTCCTACGGAATGGACAGACGTTTTGCAGGAAGGCCTTATTTTCACTTTTACAAAGCGCTGGAAGAAAACCGGGCTGTTCGGGGAGCCCGGAACATGGACGAGGGGATCAACTGGATCCTCAATTCTCCGGAAGAAGAAGGGGTTCTCCTGAATTTCGAACAAAAGCTGCGGCTGGTTTGTCATGCAAAGGGAGATATCATTCTCTGCGATTTTTCAGGGACAGGGGAAGAGGACTTCGCACTGCTTCATAGCATGGATCAGATTATTACAGTGATCGATCCCCTTCCGTCAAAGATGCTGAAAGGCTATGAAACCCTTTGCAGAATAAGGGCTCTTGAACTGAGGCAAATGGAGATCCTTTATGTAGTCAATAAGCTGAACCGTGGCGTGAACCGAAGCCAAATGTGGGATTTTCTAAAGCTGAAAGATCCGGTTGTCGTGCCGATGGTCAGTGCGGAAAGCATCTATGCAGCGGAATATAACTGCAAGATCCCCTTTACGCTCAATGATGTAAAAAAAATCTTAAAAGAGCCGTTTCAAGAAATTGCATCAAAAATGAAACTATAGGAAACCGCTGACACCACAGCTCATTTGAGGAACCGCTGTGCTTCCTTGAGTTTCCGGATGGAATCAGTAATTTGCAAGATTCTGGGAAACAGGAAAAAATTACATCGCAATTGTAATGAACTTGTAATGTAAGAAAGTATTCAATATTATCCCGTTATGTATTATAATATTATGTAAGTTTGTGTATAATTTTGAGGAAGCATGGATTGGCGGGGGACGTGGCGATTTGCGCTGCAGAATTGGTCATTTCAGGCGAAAAAAGATACATAACGGGAAAGGACTCAGAGAAAAATGATAGCTTTTGATAATGTGACAAAGTCCTACGGAACAAATATCGGCATTCAAGACGTGAATGTAAAAATAAACAAGGGTGATTTCGTTTTTTTGGTAGGACCCAGCGGAGCTGGAAAGTCCACATTTATTCGACTGATTTTGAAAGAAATCGATGCAGATAAAGGAAGCATTAAAATGAATGGGATGGAAATCACCAATCTTGCAAACCGGCATATCCCTAAACTTCGGCGCAGCACCGGTATTGTATTCCAGGATTTCCGCTTGCTGCCGAAAAAAACGGTCTTTGAAAACGTAGCCTTTGCAATGGAAATCGTACATATGAGCCAGCGTTCCATACGCAGGCAGGTGCCTCAGGTTCTCAGTCTGGTCGGCATCAGTTCGAAGGCAAGTAAATACCCTCATGAGCTTTCTGCAGGGGAACAACAGAGAGTAGCGATTGCGCGTGCAATTGTAAATAATCCCACCGTTCTCATTGCAGACGAGCCCACTGGAAATCTCGATCCGGATACAGCTTGGGAAATCATGAGGCTTTTGGAACAGATTAATCTGCGCGGAACCACCATTGTGATGGTTACCCATGCGAAGGATATTGTTGATAAGATGGGGAAACGCGTAATAGCGATCGATAAGGGACGCATTGTTCGTGATGATGCCAGCGGAAGTTACGGGGCATACGAGGATGAGAGACTGCTTTCCTGTTTACCGGCGGGAGGTGTGTTTGGCAGCCATGTTAAATAGTTGGGGATACGCCTTTAAACAGGCTTTTAAGCAAGCATTCAGAAACAGGGCAATGAGTTTTGCGTCCATGTTTTCCATTACCGCTATGTTATTGATCTTAGGACTCTTTTTCATTTTGGTAGTCAATGTAAATATGGCGTCAGAAAGCGCCAAGAAGCAGTTTGATACCATTCAAGTCTATTTGATGGATCAAACGACGTTTGAGCAGGCCTCTGCAATCATCGCATCGCTAAATAGCACAGACGGCGTAACAGAAGCCGTTTACCTGTCCGATGAAGAAGCCATGGCAAACTGGAAAGTAAAGTGGGGAGATAACGCCTATCTGCTGGATGGGCTGGAAAATAATCCGCTTCCCAATTCCATTCTGATCAAAGTATCAAGGCTGGAAGCCGCTGATGCTGTTGTTGCAAAGGTAAAAACCTTTGATGGGATTGAAGATATTAAATACTATAAAGACACCGTGGATCAGCTGATGAAGGTGACGCGCTTTATTCAGTTTGGCGCAATGATCATCATCATATTTCTGGTCATCATCTCCGTCGTTGTGGTTTCCAACACCATCAAATTGACAGTGCTGGCAAGAGAGCGGGAAATCAGCATCATGAAATACGTGGGTGCCACCAATTGGTTTATCCGGGGTCCGTTTCTGATCGAAGGAATTCTCATCGGTATTCTGTCTGCGATGATCTCGGTGGGGATTGTCAGCCTGATCTATTATAAAACGATGGAACTTCTGGGGCCAACAATCTTTGTGATTCTTTCTACTACAATGGTGCCTGGAGGTTTCCTTGCAGTCAGGCTAATTTGGATTTTCACAGCGCTGGGCATCAGCATCGGTGCTTGTGGCAGCATCGTCTCTATGAGAAGATTTTTAGATACGTAGGAGTAGATTTTTATACATAAAAGGGGGAAGTACATAGTGAAGAGATTGGTTTCGTATGTTATAACATTTGTATTAATTGCCTCTGCCATCACGATTGGGATGACCTATGCCGATGAGCAGCAGAACCTGAACGATATCAATAAAGCGATCAGCCAGACGAAATCAGAACTTAAAAATGGTAAGAACAAAGAGAAGCAGCTGAACAGCCAAATCAAGCAGCTTGAGAATCAGATCAACGAAGCGGAGAAAGAAATTTCAGGTATTCAGGGCGACATTAATAAAACCGAAAAGAATATCTCTTCCGTGAAGACGAACCTTCAGCAGGTTGAGCAGGAGATGGCTCAACAGAACGAAAGTCTTGAGAATCGGCTCCGGGCCATGTATAAAAACGGAGATGTTGGAATGATTCAGATCCTCCTGGGTTCCGATGACATTACTGATTTTATGACCAATATGGATATGGTTCAGCGAATCTTTGACAACGATGTGGAAATCCTGAAACTCATGGAGGAACAGCATCAGAAAATAGAACTTCAAAAAAAACAACTGGAAACTCTTCAAGCACAGCTTCTTTCGGAGAAACAAAAAGAAGCGGACAAGCAGTCATCCCTCCAAGTATCCCGAGGTGAGGTGGCAAGCTTAAAAGCTCAGGTCGCCAGTGACAATGATGCCCTTGAGGAGTCGCTGGATGAACTCAATGCGGAAGCGGATCGCATAAAGTCAGAAATCCTAAAACTCCAGGGGGATCAGGCCTTCGTCGGAGGCGTATTCGCTTGGCCTTCTCAGAGCAGCACGAGAGTAACTTCCGAGTTCGGCAACCGTTTTCATCCAATTCTCAAAGTAAATAAATTACATACCGGAATGGATATCGGAGCGGCGGCAGGAACCAATGTTCTTGCAGCCAATGATGGAACCGTCATTAAAGCCGGCTGGAACAACAGTTACGGTAATCTAGTGATGATCGACCATGGGGGCGGTATCGTAACCTTATATGCACATAACAGCAAGCTGCTGGTCAGCACCGGAGATGTGGTAGCAAAAGGTCAGGTCATCGCATTGGTCGGATCTACGGGACAATCAACCGGCCCGCATATTCACTTTGAGGTTCGTGTCAACGGAGAATACCAAAACCCAAGGAACTGGTTGTAATATGAATGGCATTCATCCAATTATCCTTGAGATTTTAAGAAACAGAGGAATCACAGAAGACGATCAACTGACTGAATTCCTTGCCGTAAAGCCAAGTCTTACCTATGATCCATTCCTGCTGAAAAATTTGGAAGCAGGGGTGGATTTGCTGTTGTCTGCAATCAATCAAGGCAAAAGGATTTGTATTTACGGGGATTATGATGCAGACGGCGTGACCTCTGTCAGCCTTCTGATGCAAGTGCTGTCTCGATTA
>JAQSXD010000368.1 GCA_029266295.1 Bacillota bacterium
GAAAAATCTACATAAATTATTTTCTTGTTGCAGATTTGCATCGGAATTTTCAGGGATTTGGCCGTTCAACAGGCTATTTTGCAAGATGCTAAAAAAAACTGTCATGTGAATTTGAATCGGTTTGCTAAGAAAAGGCGGATTGAAGACTTACGAAATCAATTGTTTTATAATTTGGCATAAAAATTGCTTTAATTTTAAGATAAAACCTTCTGCAATCATACAATTTACGATCATACCGTATTGCATGGGAGCAAGGTGATAGAACAGAAACATGAGCGGCGGTTCGGGCTGCTCTGAAGCGGGCGAAAGAAAGGGAAAAGTAATGTACATCTATCACATGACAAACAGCGGTTTGCTAATTTCTACAAATGGAGTCAAATTTCTTGTGGACGGCATTTTCAGCAAGAATAATCTTTTTAATCCTTTGGATGCAGAAATGGAAAACGGCATAATGGATTCGGTTGGGCCTTTTGCAGGCGTAGACTGCCTGCTTTTTACCCACTGCCATGAAGATCATTACGATGGGACAAAGGTAAAACGATATCTTGAAGACAACCCCAACACCTCCCTTATTCTGCCGGAGGATGCGGTTTTCGGAAGGGAACTTAGGGAATATTACCAGCAGGAGGAGCGGATCTGCTTATTGGATCGTCAACTGGATCATCAAGTATTTCGTGTAAAAAATACAGAAGTCCATTTGATTCGAACGAAGCATTTGGACTATGCTTCCGCAGAATGTGACAGCCATTACTCCATCATTATTGATGACGGCGTAAACAGAATCGGTATTGCAGGAGATATTGAACTAAATGATGAGGAAACGGAGAAAGTGTTTTCTGGGAAGCGATTTGATGTGGTGTTTCTCAATCCGGTGGTACTCTACCGAAAAAACTGGATCGACAATTTCATCTCGATCAATTCTGAGAAAAAGTATATCTATCATATACCATCAGAGGAGCATGATCGGCTGCTGTATCGGAAAATGACGCTTTATCATTATAACATGATGAAAAATAAGCTGACAAACTGCGAGCTGCTGTTGAATAAAATGCAAAAAATTTCATTAAAGCGAACCAAAAAGAGCGCTTAATTCAGATGTTGTGATATACTAGACGGGAGAACCGTTTTCAATTCAATCTACGTTTCATGCTGTCTTCAAATTAAAACGTAGATCTATTTGAAAACAGGATAAGACAGAAAGAAGACTTCCCAAGGAGGACAAGACAATGTTTAAAACAATGATCGAAAATTTAAAAAAGGAACAGAAGAAACTCGTTTTCACAGAAGGTTCCGATCCCAGGATTCTGGAAGCGGCAAGCCGTTTAAAGCAGGAGGGAATTCTTGAACCGGTACTGCTTGGAAATCTCGAGGAGATTCAGCAGGCAGCACAGAAATATGGATTTTCCATTGAAGGAATTGAGCTGATCGACCCGCTCAATTATGAAGAAATGGATGCTATGGTAGATGAAATGGTTGCGCTGCGCAAAGGTAAGATGGATGCAAATGCCTGCCGTGAGGCCCTGCAGAAAAGTAATTACTTCGGCACCATGCTGGTAAAGAGAGGGTATGCTTACGGTCTTTTGGGAGGAGCAACCTATTCAACAGCAGATACTGTCCGTCCAGCCTTGCAGATCGTTAAGACGAAACCGGGAAACAGCATTGTCTCCAGTTGCTTTATCATGCAGCGGGTGACAGAAAACGGAGAAGAGCGGTATGCTATGGGTGACTGTGCCATAAACATCAACCCCAGTGCGGATGAGCTTGCGGAAATTGCAGTGGAAAGCGCTAAGACCGCAAGGGTTTTCTCCATTGAACCGAAGGTGGCCATGCTGTCCTACAGCACATACGGTTCCGGTAAAGGAGCAGATGTAGACATCGTTCGTGAAGCGGTCGAAAAGATAAAGACGATGAATGTGGATTTTCCAGTGGACGGAGAGCTTCAATTCGATGCTGCCTTCGCTCCGGAAGTGGCAAAAACGAAAGCGCCTGACTCTCTTGTAGCTGGGAAGGCCAACACCTTTATCTTCCCGGATATCAATTCCGGAAACATTGGCTATAAGATTGCTCAGCGCCTAGGCGGATTTGATGCGTACGGACCGATTCTTCAGGGACTCAATGCTCCCATCAATGACCTGTCCAGAGGTTGTAATGCGGAAGAGGTCTATAAAATGGCCATCATTACAGCGTCAATGTAATCATAGCGGAAGAAACTGCTGCGATAAAGTTATCATAACGGAAAGAACCACATAAATAAGATCATAAAGCAAAGCCGGGATTCATGGGGCATTGAAGATTGCAGAATTGCTTTCCACTTCAGCCCTTTGATTCCCGGCTTTTTCGTTTTCCTTTGTTTTATTGATTCTATTTGTATATTAATTTCATTAGAACTTGATTGTATCGGTTAATGTCTCTTATTCCTGAATCCCAGGAATCTTAGGCAGGGTGGCCAGGGAGCGTTCCAGATCCTCGTCCGTGGGAATGTAATCACTCATAGTACCTTCGTTGTAGGACGAGTATGCAGTCATATCAAAATATCCTGTGCCGGTCAGCCCAAAGAGGATCGTCTTTGCCTCTCCCGATTCCTTGCATTTCAGCGCTTCGTCGATTGCGCCCAGAATTGCGTGGGAGGACTCTGGTGCCGGTAGGATGGTCTCCAGTTTGGCAAATTGAACCGCTGCTTCGAATACTTTTGTCTGTTCTACTGCAACGGCCTCCATGTATCCGTCATGATACAGCTTGGAGAGAATCGGCGACATTCCGTGATATCTCAGGCCGCCTGCATGGTTGGCTGAAGGCTTGAAGTCGCTGCCCAAGGTATACATCTTGGCCATTGGGGTGATTCTTCCCGTGTCGCAGAAGTCGTAAGCGTACTTCCCTCTTGTAAAGGAAGGACAGGACGCAGGTTCTACAGCGACGATTCTCGGATTTGCTTTTCCGGTCAGTTTATCCTGCATAAAGGGTGCGATGAGCCCTCCGAGATTGGAACCGCCACCTGCACAGCCCACGATAACATCGGGATATTCTCCCAGTATCTCCATGGCCGCTTTCGTCTCAAGCCCAATGATGGATTGGTGTAGCAGCACCTGATTCAGCACGGAGCCCAGAACATAGCGGTGATTTGGTGAGGTTACTGCTTTCTCTACCGCCTCAGAAATTGCACAGCCCAGGCTGCCTCCAGTGGTAGGATCACTCTTTAAAATTTCGCGGCCGATGTTTGTGGTTTCGCTGGGACTTGCGATAACCGAGCTTCCGAAGGTTTCCATGACAGCTTTGCGGAAGGGCTTCTGCTCATAGGATACCTTAACCATGAATACGGTAAGGGGAAGGCCAAAATAAGCACAAGCTTCGGATAGGGCTGTACCCCATTGTCCGGCTCCGGTTTCCGTCGTGAGACCCGCAAGTCCCTGCTCTTTTGCATAATATGCCTGAGCAATGGCGGAATTTAGCTTATGGCTCCCACTTGTGTTATTGCCTTCAAATTTAAAATAGATTTTCGCCGGGGTATCCAGCGCTTTTTCCAGATTATAAGCTCTGATCAAAGGGGAAGGACGATAGATTTTATACATCTCGAGAATTTCCTCAGGGATATCAAAATACCGGGTCTCAGCGTCCATTTCCTGCTGTGCCAGTTTCTCACAGAATACGGGATAGAGATCTTCCACCTGTGCCGGCTTCATGGTTCCGGGATTGATGAGGGGGTCCGGCTGTTCTTTCATATCAGCTCTCAAATTATACCATTGTGTAGGCATCTGCTCTTCGGTTAAATATAGTCTGTGGGGAATCTTACTCATTGTTTTTCTCCTTTCATACCATCTGCTGTGAGGGGATGCGGTTCTAAGAGCTTCCATATCGGCCCTGACAGGGATGCTGTTCATAAATCTTTCCACTTTTCAAGATTTTAGTCCGTTGTTTTGGAGATGAGGCGAGTTTTGGCACTCTTTTTTCATTGCGTTTGGAACGTGGGTTCTGGACAATAAAAAAAGCCTCCGTCTCAGATTTCTCTGGGACAAAAGCTAAACTTCTGCGGTACCACCCCGATTGGCGCAAGCGCCCACTCATTCCATGTACTTCATACATGCTCCCTTGGT
>JAQSXD010000017.1 GCA_029266295.1 Bacillota bacterium
AAAAGCCAACATAGCCTAATTCAGATAACCTTCCAGCAGGCTTGAGAGTGCATTGCCGCTGCTGCTATGGCTTCTCAGCACCGAAATATTGGATTTTTCCGCTTCCTGAACAGCAATCTCCACCATTTTATGAGAGACGGTGCCTGTGAATAATACAATGATGTCAGGGGAACCGATCATTTTCCGCAGGTTCCTTACAGGGTCCACAAATACCTTTGCTTTGCAGTTATGCATTTTGCATACGCTCTTATACTTACTTATCATTTTTTCGTTACCACCTATAATTATAATGCTCATAACCAGCGCCTCCTTTTATCATACTAATCATATATGAATTATATGTTTTGTTTTAAGGATCATACCTGATTTTTTTATGCTTGTCAATAAAATTTTATAATGATTAACTGAATTTATATTAGAAGAGCATATAAATGAAGGAATGTCATCAGAAAGGTTCTCAACATAAGCTATGAATCATATCATAAATTTTCCATAAAAATTATTAAAACATGCCACAATATACTGTATACATGACAAATTCTTAACAAATAGTTCACTTTTTTATGGTATACTTTTCAAGTATGCGTGGTGGTTCCATCGTGGTGCAACTTGTCAAGTAATGCTGACTATGATAAAATGAAAAATGGAAAAATAGCAGCTGAATTTATACAAACCAGATGTTTTGACTCCCGGAGAGGGGAGCAGAGAAAAGGAAATACCATGTCATTTACCCACCTTCATGTACATACGGAATACAGTCTTCTGGACGGAGCAGCGCGGATCAAGGATTTGATTGCAGGAGCCAAAGAGCTCGGCATGAAAGCCGTGGCCATTACGGATCACGGTGCGATGTTTGGTGTAGTGGATTTTTATAAGGAAGCGAAGAAGAAAGGCATCAAGCCCATCATTGGCTGTGAGGTTTATACTGCAGCCAGAAGCATGAGGGAAAAAGATGCAGAAAAGGACAAACGGCAGGGCCATCTGGTATTGCTGGCCAAGGACGAAATCGGATACCGCAACCTTATGAAGATTGTTTCCGCAGGGTACACAGAGGGATTTTATTATAAACCGAGGATTGACCATGAACTTCTGAGAACCTATCGCGAGGGGATTATCGCTTTAAGCGCCTGCCTTGCGGGAGAGGTTCAGTGGAAGCTTATGAACGGCGACTATGAGGGCGCAAAAAAAGAAGCACTTGCTTTACTGGAAATCTTCGGAGAGGGTAATTTCTATCTGGAACTTCAAGATCAGGGCTTGGAAGAACAGCTGCGAATCCTTCCGGATATGAAACGACTCAGGGAAGAAACAGGCATCCCTTTTGTGGCTACCAATGATGTGCATTATGTAAAAAGAGAGGATGCAATTCCCCACGATGTCCTGCTGTGCATTCAAACGGCCAAAACCGTAGATGACGAAAACAGGATGCGATTCCCGAACGATCAATTCTATTTGAAGTCTCAGCAGGAAATGGAGCATTTGTTTGCCGATTTACCGGAAGCAATTGAGAACACGAATAAGATTGCAGAGCGCTGTAATGTGGAATTTCAATTTGGGCAGATTCATCTACCTGAATTCAGTGCTCCCGCAGGGAAAACCAATGAGGCGTATCTCAGAGAACTCTGTATCGAGGGGATGGAGTACCGATATGGAAGCGCTTCAAAAGAGCTTGAGGAACGACTGAATTATGAACTCGATACCATTCTAGCCATGGGCTATGTGGAGTATTTTCTGATCGTCTGGTATTTTATCAATTATGCCAAGAACCACGGCATTATGGTGGGTCCGGGAAGAGGTTCTGCCGCAGGCAGCCTGGTGGCCTACACGCTGAGAATTACGGATATCGATCCGATTAAATACGGCTTAATTTTTGAACGATTCCTAAACCCTGAGCGAATCAGCATGCCCGATATTGATATTGACTTTTGCTACGAAAGGCGTCAGGAAGTGATCAACTATGTGGTTGAAAAATACGGCGCGGATAAAGTGGCACAGATCATTACCTTTGGTACGATGAAAGCCAAGGCTGCAGTCCGTGACGTGGGCCGTGCCATCAACATGAGCTATGGTGATGTGGACGTTATTGCGAAGGCCATTCCGTTTGATTTGAAGATGACCATTGAGAAAGCGCTGGATATGAATCCGGAGCTTCGGGCAACTTACGAAGAAGACCGGCGTGTCAAAGAACTGCTGGACACTGCCAAGGCGCTGGAGGGAATGCCGAGGCACGCATCCACCCATGCGGCGGGTGTGGTAATTTCTAAAAAGAGCATTCATGAATACGTTCCGCTCTATTTAGCTGATAAAGGAATCAGTACCCAGTTCCCCATGGGAACCATCGAAGAGCTCGGTCTGCTGAAAATGGACTTTCTCGGTCTGAGAAATTTGACCGTAATCAGAGATGCATTAGAGCTCATACAAGTAAATCATGGTGTAACCATTGATCTGTCCAGAATGACCTATGACGATAAGGCTGTGTATGATCTCATCAGCTGCGGCAATACCCAAGGAGTTTTTCAGCTGGAAAGCTCAGGCATGACACAGTTTATGAAAAACCTAAAACCCGATTGCTTTGAAGATGTGGTTGCAGGAATTTCTCTGTATCGCCCGGGTCCAATGGCATCGATTCCAACCTATATTGAAAATAAAAAGAATCCGGATAAAATTCAGTATGTTGACCGGAGTCTTGAACCCATTTTGTCGGTCACTTACGGCTGCCTTGTTTATCAGGAGCAAGTTATGCAGATTGTACGTGATTTGGCGGGGTATACATATGGAAGAAGTGACTTGGTTCGAAGAGCAATGAGCAAAAAAAAGATGGATATCATGCTCCAGGAACAGGAATACTTTGTATATGGAAAAAATAACGAAGACGGCAGTATGGACATTCAAGGTTGTGTCAGAAATGGCATTTCTGAGAAGGCCGCCAAGGAAATCTACAACCAGATGATCAGTTTTGCGGAATACGCCTTTAACAAATCTCATGCCGCCGCTTACGCGGTGTTGGCATATCAAACGGCGTACTTAAAAGCCTACTACCCTGTAGAGTTTATGGCAGCACTCATGACCAGCGTCATCGGAGATTCCACGCAGATTGCGAAATATATTCGTAACTGCGGAGAAATGAAGATTGAAGTACTGCCACCCAATATTAACGAAAGCAGTAAGAAGTTTACTGTGAAAGATGGTAAAATCAGGTTCGGCTTGCTAGGCGTCAAGAATGTCGGAGAAGGTGTCATTGATGCGATTGTCAGAATGCGAGAGGAGAAAGGTACCCCCAGAGACATTTTCCAGCTTGTAGACAATATCGACATTCATGAAATCAATAAAAAAGCTTTAGAGAGCCTGATCAAAGCAGGCGCTCTGGATTGCCTCAATGAAAACAGGGCACAGCATCTTTCTGTTTATGAAGGTTTGCTTGAGTCAGCTCAGAACAATTCCAGGAAAAATATTGATGGGCAGCTTTCGTTATTCCAGATGAATGCAGAAAGTATGCAGAGATCGGGGATTACGGGACGCCTTCCCGACGTGGCCAATTTTGCAAAGGATCTCCTCATGGCCATGGAAAAGGAGATGGTGGGTGTCTATCTGACAGGGCATCCGCTATCGGATTATGCAGAGCAGATCGAAAAGATTGCAACGGTCACATCCGAGGATTTGCTTCATGCTGAAGGAAATACCGACATCCAGGATGGAATGAAAGCTACCATGGCTGGCATGATCAGTTCAAAAAAAACTCTGATTACCAAAAAAAATAAGATGATGGCCTTTCTTCAACTGGAAGACCTTTTCGGAACCACCGAGGTCGTTGTCTTCCCAAACGTATATGAAGCTTCGCTGCATCTGTTAAAGAGTGACAGCGTGATTGTGGTTCGGGGTACTGTTAATTTTAAAGAAGATGAAGAACCAAAGCTTCTCGCCGACAAAATTATTGCTGTTCAGGATTTTAACGGAGGCTTGGTATCCAAAACAATAAGGATTACCATCCCCCGCAGTCTGGATGAAACTGCCGTACTATCGAGAATCAGAGAAATCATCATGGAACACAAAGGTGATACTCCAGTGGTAATCGCTTCAGAAACCACCGGTAAGAAATACAAAACAAAGTCAGATTTGTGGGTGAAACCCGATGAGGTTTTCAAGAGAAAGCTGACTGACCTGGTAGGCAGGAATAACATACAGTAGAGGAATTATATCAGTAATCGTAAGAATGAATCACTCGATAGGAGGTAATTGTCATGAAGAGAATTGCAGTACTGACAAGCGGAGGGGATGCTCCCGGAATGAATGCCGCAATCCGTGCGGTTGTTAGAGGGGCACTCTATCATAAACTAGAAGTTTTCGGTATCGAACGCGGATATGAAGGGCTGATCAACGGAGAAATCAAAGAATTGACAGTTGGGTCTGTATCAGATATTTTGCAAAGGGGCGGAACATGGCTGAAAACCGCCAGAAGTAAGCGCTTTATGACTCCTGAAGGTTTCCGAAGAGCGCTGGATATGCTGCAGAATTTTGAAATTGAGGGCGTGGTCGTCATCGGCGGCGACGGCTCGTTCCGAGGCGGCCTGGAGCTTACGAAAGCAGGGATTACCGTTGTAGGGCTCCCGGGAACCATCGACAATGATCTTGCTTACACCGATTTTACCATCGGATTTGATACTTCAGTCAATACGGTATTATCAGCCATCGGAAATATCAGAGATACTTCTTCCTCCCATGAGAGGAGTACCGTAATCGAAGTAATGGGAAGGCACTGCGGTGATATTGCGCTTTATGCAGGATTGACCGGCGGAGCCGAAAGCATATTGATCCCCGAAGAACCGGTTGATATGAATAAGATCTGCCGTACTCTAATTCAAGGAAAAAATAGGGGAAAGATGCACAGCGTGATCCTCAGGGCCGAGGGTGTTGAAATGAGCACTCAGGAATTGGCCAAAACCATTGAGGAACGAACGGGCATGGAGACTAAGGTTGTGGTTTTGGGATACATTCAGAGAGGCGGATCCCCCACGGCAAGGGATCGCATGCTGGCTACAAGAATGGGATACAAAGCAGTAGAATTGCTGCTTGAGGAAGGAATGACCAGCAAAGCAGTAGGCATAAAGGGCGATGAGATTATCTATCATGATCTGGAAGAAGCACTGAATATGAAGGGCTGCCATGATAAGTCACTGATGGAGCTGGCTGAAATTATGTCAATATAGAGAAAATACTGATCCTTTCCAAGCGCAGGTCAGATTGAACAAAGAAGACGGCGCACCTTCCAATTCATCAGTGTTTTCATAGATTTGGAGAAATGAATATGAAGAAAACAAAAATTATCTGTACCATCGGTCCTTCTTGTCAGGATCGCGAAACATTAAAAAACATGATGGTGTCTGGTATGAATGCCGCCAGAATGAATTTTTCTCACGGCGACCATGAGGAACAGAAAGGGAAAATGGATCTCGTAAAAGAGCTTCGTGAGGAGCTGGAACTCCCTATTTCCATCATTTTAGATACCAAAGGACCTGAGATCAGAACGGGAAAGTTCACCGAAAAAGTAGTCCAGCTGAGCGAAGGACAGCAGTTTATTCTGTCAATGGACGATGTTCCCGGAACAAAGGAAATCTGTTCCGTATCCTATAAAGGTCTTATTGATGATGTAAAACCCGGCGACCGGATTCTGCTGGATGACGGCCTCATCGGGTTGACTGTCGATGAACTCAAGGAAAAAAACATTATCTGTACCGTTGATAACAGCGGTGAAATCAAAAATAACAAAAGCATCAATGTTCCGGGCGTTACGGTAAAGCTTCCTGCAATCACCGAAAAAGATAAACAGGATATCGTGTTCGGGATTGAGCAGCAGGTAGATTTTATCGCTGCATCCTTTGTGAGAAGAGGCGCTGACGTAGAGGAAATGAAAGCGTTTCTGAAGGAACACGGCGGCGAGCACATTCGGATCATTTCCAAGATTGAAAATAAAGAGGGCGTTGATAACATCCATGACATCATAGCTGCATCTGATGCAGTCATGGTGGCTAGAGGGGATCTTGGTGTTGAAATTCCAGCTGAGCAGGTTCCGATCATTCAGAAGAAGATCATCAAGCTTTGCAATCTTCTGGGAAAACCCGTTATCACCGCTACGCAGATGATGGATTCCATGATCAGAAACCCCAGACCAACAAGAGCTGAGGTTGCTGATGTGGCCAATGCCGTATTCGACGGTACAGACGTTATCATGCTGTCTGGAGAAACCGCATCTGGAAAATATCCGGTGGAAGCGGTAAAATCCATGGTGGATATTGCATCTGCTGCAGAAGCTACTCTGAATTATGATACGATTTTGAAAGAGCGCTATCGTGCGAAAGACGATTGCCTTACTGATGCCATCGGTTATGCCAGTGTTGCCAGCGCCAACGGCCTGAAAGCCACGGCTATACTCACACCAACCGCAGCAGGATCAACGGCACAGGTGGTATCAAAGTTCAGACCGAGAGCACCGATCGTTGCACTTGCTTCCACAGCTCAGGTGGCACGGCATTTATCCCTTGTGTGGGGTGTAATTCCCCTCGTTTCCTCGCCGGTGAAAACCATGAAAGACGAGTTTATTGAGTCCATCGATGCATCTTTAGAAAACGGCTTCATCGCAGATGGAGATCTTGTGGTAATTACCGCAGGAGTTCCAGTAGGTGTTGCGGGTATGACGAATATGATGAGACTTCATATCGTAGGAAACACGATTTAATAATCATTTGACAGAGCGAAATGGGCCAGAAGCGATGCTCTTTCTGGGTCAGCACCTGCATAGAGTGCTGAATTCCCTTCCGTCACATCAATCAATACAGCATAAACCGATCATAGGACAAACTCAAAAGGAGGGAAATACCCCTCCTTTTTTTGCGTGCGGGAAGCTGCTACTCCTGGCTTTCCGAAGCAGAGTCCACCAGATCCTCCGTCCGATATTTACCAGCTCCGAAAAGGCGGTTCAGTACAAAGACTGTTGCAAGGAAAAGAACAAGGACTACCAGCATAGGAAGAATCCAATTATCCACAAAGCCCGATAGGAGAAAACCGACACAGGCAACGCAGGCGCAGGTCACAGAATAAGGAATCTGGGTCTTGATGTGATCCGTATGGCGGATATTTGCCGCTGCAGAAGATAGAATCGCAGTGTCCGCCAGAGGAGAACAGTGATTGCCGAAGCCGCCGCCGCCGATAACCGCAGCAATACAGGCGTATACATTGATGTCCATGGCGATTGCAAGGGGAACGGCAAGTGGGATCATGATGGCATAAGTTCCCCAGGTGGCTCCGGTAGAGAAGGTCATAATGCAGGAGAAGACAAAAATGATGAGTGCAACAAGAAACGGCGGCACATTTCCGACAAAGAGAGAAGCAACATAGCCTGCTGTATCCAGTTCATCTCCAACCCCTCCGATGCTCCAGGCAAAAGCCAGCAGTATGACCACAAAGAGCATGGATTTCGTGCCCACAACGAAGGCCGCTATGGAATCGCTGACTTTGGAAAGCCTGCGGACAGCGTAAAAGATAATTGCGAAGATTACGGCAATGGAAACCGCATAGGTAAGGGCAAGCATTCCGTCCATATTGTTTACTGCATCCAGTACATTGAAGCTTTCAAAGAAACCGCCGGTATAGAGCATGAAGATCAATGCGCAGCAAATGAGGAGCAGGATCGGTGCCAGTAGGTCAAGAGCTGTGCCGTTTTTCTGCTCAATGGAGGAAAAATCATCATCATCTGCTCCACCTCCGCTAAAGGTTTTATCGCATAGAGCGCCTGTGAGCATGGTTCGTTTCTCCGCTTTTGCCATGGGACCATAATCCAGGCCCAGGTAGACCACAATAATGACCATGATGATAGAGAGCCACGCGTAAAAGTTAAAAGGAATGCACAGGAGAAATGCCTGGAAGGCATCCTGCTCGACCCCTGCGCTGGCATAGCTGTCTGCAATGAGGGAGCAAATAAAGGCTACCCAGCTGGAAAGTGGAACGACAAGACAGATTCCAACTGCGGTAGAGTCAATGATATAGGAAAGCTTTTCCCTGGATACACCGAATTTGTCGCTGATCGGACGCATGATCGCACCGTTTGTAAGGGCATTGAAATAGTCGTCGAAGAAAATGAGAAGACCGATGAGCCATGTGGTACCTTGGGCGCCTTTTTTCGTCGTAATTCGGCGGCCCAGTAAATTTCCAAAAGCGGTGGAGCCTCCTGACCGGGTCAGGAGTCCGATCATACCTCCTAATAGAATGATAATGATCAGTACCTGCATATTCCAGGGGTCAGTGAGTTTTGCAATAATGATCTCTATCATTTTTTCAAAACCACTCAGAGGGTTGCCGCCCACAATGATCAGGCAGCCGGTATAAACACCGATGAAGAGTGAGAGCAGAACTTCTTTTGTTGCAATAGCGAGAACAATTGTGAGGAGGGGAGGAACGATGGCCCAGAATCCTACTTCCATAAAATGACCTCCTTTTTCATTATTTTTTGAAAATAGCGGCCCGAAATCCGCTTCTTTCGGGCATATTATAATCTCATAAGAATCTACTGTAAATCGATTCAAAGCAAAAATATTCAGAAAATTAAAAAAACTATATACCTGGTATAATGTTTCAAGTTATTTAATAAACAATGGTATTCCGATTGATTAGGACCAGATTTAATAATGGTACTAGCGCTGATTAAGAACCCTATAAAAAAAGGGATGAATGGCATTGATTAAATCTCTGCAGGCAGCGGTTGGCCTGAGGGTTTAATAGATAAGGGGTAAAGAGAAAGGGGAAATTCCAATGAAAAAGGTGATGGAGCATATCACCATCGGAAGCATGGCAAAGATCAATGGAATATCCGAGCAGACGCTGCGGCTCTATGATCGAATGAGGCTGCTGCAGCCCAGTGAGACCAATCCTGAGACAGGCTATCGCTACTACAACATCAAGCAATGTGCGCAGCTGGACATGATCCAGCACATGAAAGCCCTGGGCATGAATCTCAATCAAATCAAAGAATGTCTTGATGAAAAAGACATCAAGCGCTTTCGCCAGATCCTGAATCTTCAGAAGCAAAACATTGAACGTCAAATCCAGGAGCTTCATTATAAGCAGCAGGCCATTGAACGATCCATTGAAAGCTACAGGCGGTATGATTCGGCTCCTGAAGAGAATTCGGTTATCCTGGAATACATAGAAGAGAGGCGGGTCTTTTGCTTTGATACAAAGATCAATTGCTACAGCTATGACATGGATTACTACGAGCATATCTTGAGATCGCTGAAGAAAAATTATGTGCTTCACAAGCTTCCCAACTGCTATTTCTGCAATGTGGGCAGCATTATCAGAAAGGATTATTTCCAGCGCAAAGAGCTTTGGGCTACGGAGGTCTTTCTCTTTGTAGAAGATGATTTTGAATCGGTAGAAGGCATCGAAGTGATTCCTGAGGGCATGTATCTTTGTACATACTGTTACGGTTTTAACAAGGAGGAAGAATCCTTACGACTGCTGATGGACTATATCTTTGAGCATAATTACGAAGTAAAAGGAGACTGCATCAGCGAGGTTCTGATTGAATTTCCAACTTTCTATCGCTATGACAGAAATGCTTTTTTTAAGCTCCAGGTACCAGTCAGACAGAAAAAGAAAAAAATAATTTAATCTATTGACTTTGTAATTGCCATAAGGTTTAAGATGAGTTTGGGCTCAGGCAGAAAGAGCTTGTAAGAAACGGAGGAATGATGAAGTGCAATTACAAAGCGTCAAATTAACGGCGCAGGAGGTAATCGATCTCACAAACCAATACATGATCGAGACTTACCAGCGCTTTCCCTTTGTCGCAACAAGGGCAAAGGGCATGTACCTCTACGATGAAGAAGATCAGCCCTATCTGGATTTTTACGGCGGTATTGCAGTAAACAATGCAGGCAGCTGCAATGAGAAGGTGGTGGCTGCCATCCGGGATCAGGCCGGAGACATCATACATACCTTCAACTACCCCTATACAATCCCACAGGCATTATTAGCCGAGCTGGTCTGCAAAACCTTAGGGATGGAGAAGATCTTTTTTCAGAATTCCGGCACAGAGGCCAACGAAGCTATGATCAAACTGGCAAGAAAATATGGAACGGATCACGATGGACCTGAGCGGTACCACATCGTCACAGCAAACAAAAGTTTTCACGGGAGGACTTACGGCGCGATGTCCGCCACCGGGCAGCCGGACAACGCCTGCCAGATCGGTTTTAAACCCATGCTCCCGGGGTTCTCCTATGCTGAGTTTAACAACCTTGCGGCCTTCGAAAGAGCAGTGACGGAGAATACCATAGGCATCATGCTGGAACCGGTTCAGGGCGAAGGAGGGGTCTGGCCTGCATCAAAGGAGTTCATGGAGGGGATACGCAAGCTCTGCGATGAAAAAGGCATCCTTTTGATGATTGATGAAATTCAGACAGGCTGGTGCAGAACCGGCAAGGTAATGGGATATATGAACTATGACATCCAGCCTGATATCGTATCCATGGCCAAGGGATTGGGGGGAGGCATGCCTATCGGTGCCATCTGTACATCCGCTAAAATAGGAGCAGCCTTCAATCCAGGTTCCCATGGCACCACCTATGGTGGAAATCCTGTCTGCTGTGCAGCGGCCTATGCGCAGGTCAGTGAACTTTTAGACCGGTCTTTGGCTCGTAATGCAGCGGAGACAGGCAGCTACTTTATGCAGAAATTAGCGGATCTGCCCAGAGTCAAACAAATCAGGGGACTGGGCCTGCTGATCGGAGTGGAATTTGATTTCGATGCTGCTGCTGAGATCAAACATGGCTGTTTGGACAGAAAACTTCTTGTCACTGCCATTGGCTCCAACATTATACGAATGATACCGCCTCTCATCGCATCCAAAGAGGACTGCGACAGCGCGTATGATATTTTGAAGGCTGCTGTGGAAGAGGCCTATAGCAACGTTTTCCTAATCAATGATAAGGGGTGATCAGTGATGAGAAAGAGCTTTGAAGAGGTACTGCAGTATACAAATTATGCAATGAAGACCATTGAACAAAAATCAATGACGGACGAGGAAAAGGATTATTTCATCAAAGAAACCAGGAATAACTTTGACAATCATATCAATCCAGGGTTTCTTGAGTACCGCAAATCTGCCGGAGCGGACGATATGGCCATGGAATGGATGGCAAGCGGTGATACGTTTGTGGATCTTCACGGAAATACCTATATCGATTGTCTCGGCGGTTTCGGCGCATTCAACTGTGGACACAGACATCCAAAAGTGGTTGAAACCGTGAAAAATCAGCTGGATAAGCAGCCTCTATCCAGCGCGGAGCTCATCGATGCAAATCGCAGTCTGCTGGCCAGAATCCTAGCGGATGTAACCCCGGGAGAGCTGCAATATACGTTTTTTACTAGCTCAGGGACGGAAGCGGTTGAATGCGGGCTGAAAATGGCGACCCTCGCGACAGGAAGACATTACTACGTTGCATTTAAGGGAGACTTCCACGGCAAGACCATGGGAGCCCTTTCCCTGACTTCGAAGGAGCATTTCCGGGGTCCATTCCTTCCGCTGCTCCAAGGGGTTAGACATGCACCTTTCGGAGATCTGGACTATCTGACCAAGCTCCTTGACATCATGGAGTTTACGGGAGAGCTTCCTGCTGCCATCATCTACGAACCCATTCAGGGAGAAGGAGGCGTTCAAATCCCGCCGGACGATTTTATTCCCGGAATCAGAGCGCTCTGCGACAAGTATGACATCATGATGGTTGCCGATGAAGTGCAGGCGGGGATGGGCAGAACGGGATATCTCTTTGCGACGGATTATTCCAAAGTCGCACCGGATATTCTTTGTCTAGGAAAGTCCATCTCTGGCAGCGTTGTGCCTCTCAGCGCTTGCGTCTGCACAGAAAGAGCATTCCGGGGAATGTTTCCCGATCCTCTGCTTCACAGCACAACCACAGGGGGAAATCCCCTTGCAACCGCTGCCGGCATTGCAGCCTTTCATGTAATCCTCTCTGAGGATCTTTGCGGAAAGGCACAAAAATCAGGAGCGATCTTCATGGAAGGACTGGAAACGCTTCATAAGAAATATCCTGAGCTTCTGACCGCATACAGAGGCAGAGGGCTGATGATCGCGATGGAGTTCTGCGATGGTGATCTGGGCTATGAAGTGGTGTACGAGGCATTCAACAGAAGACTTCTGCTGTCGGGTTCTCTGATCAACGCAAAGACCATCCGTATTGAGCCGCCGCTTAATATTACGGAGGAGCATGTTAGAAAAGCGCTTGAAATCCTTGATGAATCCATGGCAATTGTCTATGCCAAACATTTCAAGAAGGATAAGGAGTAAACGATGGACACCATTGAATTTGTTTCGGAGCTTATCGATAAGTCAAGGAAAGCTCAGCAGGAATTCGAGGCATATCGCCAGGAACAAGTGGACCTCGTTGTCAGAGCCGTGGGAAAAGCGGTATATGATAACGGAGAGGAGCTTGCGCGGCTTGCGGTAGATGAGACCGGCATGGGTAGCTATGAAGATAAAATCATGAAGAATAAGGGCAAAGCCATGGCGGTATGGAATCATCTGAAGGGAAAGAAAAGCGTAGGGATTCTGCGATACATTGAGGAGGAAGGACTCGTTGAGGTTGGCAAGCCCATCGGGATTGTCGGGGCGGTTACTCCGGTGACCAATCCTGTGATGACGCCGATGCACAATGCTATGATCGCGCTGAAGGGGAGGAATTCAATTGTCATCTGCCCCCATCCCGGCGGGAAGCGGAGCGGTGCGAAGACAGTGGAGTACATCAATCAGTATCTAAAGGAGCTCAATGCACCGGAGCATCTTGTGCAGGTTGTAGCCGAACCGACTTTGGATATCTCCAATCTTGTGATGAAGATGACCGACGTCTGCATCTCCACCGGTGGGCCTGCCATGGTGAAGGTGGCGTACAGCAGCGGAAAACCGGCCTTCGGGGTGGGCGCAGGAAACAACCAGTGCCTGATCGATGAAGATGCCGATGTTAAGGATGCTGTGCCGAAGATTATTCGGGGAAGAATCTATGATAATGGTGTGCTTTGCACCTGCGAGCAGAGTATCATTTGCCCCGATTCCCGTTACGATGAGATCATCAAGGAATTTGAGTCACAGGGGGCGTATTACGTATCCGATCCAAAAGAGGTTGCAGCCCTCAGAGAGGTGGCGTTCCCCGGCGGAGCCTTGAATAAGACCTGTGTTGGATTGAAGGCGGTGTACATAGCGGACATGGCAGGGATTAAAATCAGCCCGGAGACAAAGCTTCTGATCGTAAAAGCAGATGGAGCCGGAAAAGCAGATCCCTTCGCGAAAGAAAAACTATTTCCCATCCTTGCTGCGTATCGGTATCAGACCTGGGAAGAGGGCGTCGCCATTGTGAATGCCAATCTGGATATTGAGGGGAAAGGGCACAGCATGGTGATCCACTCCTTCAATAAAGCGCATATTGAATATGCGGCAGAGAATATCCCCGTCTCCCGCTTCCTAGTCAACGGCATCGGATCAAGCGGACTTGGCGGAGCTTATACCAACGGTCTTGCACCGACAGGTACACTGGGCTGTGGTTCATGGGGCAACAACAGCCTCAGTGAAAATCTCAGCTACCGCCACCTGATCAATATCAGCAGGATTGCTTACACCAATCCCAACGCCCATATTCCAACCCCGGAGGAAATCTGGAGTTAACTAACTTTTGATTCCATCGAAATTTGGAGAGTCGGCAGGATACACTTTATTCCGTCTGCCGACTTTCCTTTTCTTTCTACAGCATCAGGGAAACCTGCTGCCATTTTTTTTGCAGCAACAAGGTAAATTCCCTGGCGTTTATGTTCTATACCAAAGCAAACAAAACAACTAGAAGAATTTCTATTAATTCTAGAAAATATTTCTTGATCAGCCAATCTATTATCGATAAAATGATTAGCATGGGTTGATAAAAAAATAACACTGTTTGCAAAGGCAGGTTTTGTCCACCAATGGTTAAGATTTAAATGAATCAGAGGAGATTTCAGCATGATTATGGACCAGTACAGAAATAAATGCGTTACAGCGGATGAAGCCGTCAAAGTAATCCAGGATGGTGACTGGGTCGAATTCGGGTGGGGAGCAAGCTATGCAGGCCTGCTTGCGGAAGCCATCGACAAGAGAAGAGACGAGCTTTACGATGTCAATTTTCGGGGAGGTGTTATTTTAAAACCTCTGCCGTTTATTGAAAATGATCCGGAGGGAGAACACTTCACTTGGAACAGCATGCACCTGAGCGGTTACGAAAGAAAGCTTGCCGCCAAAGGTCTTGCTTACTATATTCCGATCAAATATTCCGAAGTGCCCAGGTACATACGAGAAAACTGCAGAACAGATGTAGTCGCAATTCAGGTAGCACCGATGGACGAATACGGTTATTTCAATTTCGGTGTGTCCATCTCCCATTATGGTGCAGTCATCGAAATGGCTAGAACCGTCATAGTAGAAGTCAACGAGGACATGCCCAAGGTTCATGGTGGATATGAGCATACGGTACATATTTCTAAGGTGGATTATATCGTGGAAGGCGGACGACGCGGCCTGCCCATTCTTCCTTCTGCAGCACCGTCTGAAATCGACAAAATGATCGCAGATCATGTCCTGTCCGAACTGATGGACGGTGCTTGTATCCAGTTGGGGATTGGCGGGATGCCAAACGCTTTAGGCAAAATGATTGCAGATTCCGATTTAAAGGATCTGGGAATCCATACGGAAATGCTGGTGGATGGTTTTGTGGATATGGTGGAAGCCGGTAGAGTAACCGGTCTTAAGAAGAACATTGACAAGGGAAGAATGGCTTACTCTTTCGCCGCCGGGTCTCAGAAACTCTATGACTTCATGCACGATAACCCATCCATTGCCGCTTATCCTGTGGACTATACAAACAATCCATTTATCGCCGCACAGATCGATGGTCTGATTTCCATCAACAGTGCTGTAGAAATCGATCTGGCAGGCCAGGTGTGTTCTGAAACCGCAGGCCCAAAGATCATCAGCGGTTCTGGCGGGCAGCTTGATTTTGTGGAAGGTGCATATAATTCTAAAGGAGGAAAGAGCTTCATTTGTCTTCCTTCAACCTTTACGGATAAAGCCGGAACGCTTCACTCAAGAATCAAGGGAATGATGACCCTGGGTTCGGTTATCACTGATACCAGAGCAGGGGTCCAATATGTCGTGACAGAATACGGAAAAGTGAATTTGAAAGGGATGTCCTCATGGCAGCGTGCAGAGGCACTGATCTCCATCGCTCATCCCGACTTTAGAGAGGAACTCATCGCCGAGGCGCGAGAACTGAAAATCTGGAGAAAGAAAAACAAATAACGATTTTGGGGCTTAGAAGAAAAAAAGGGTAAATAAAAAGCTTTCGGCGGGAAAATCCCGTTGAAAGCTTTTTCAATTTCTCAGGAAGGAATCACGATTAGTTCTGCCTTGCCAGAAACACGTTCTCTCAGCTTTTCCACTACGCTTGACCTAGTTTCGGCTTCGCCGGATTCACCTAATATCACATGCGTAATCTTATTTTTTTTAACCAGATCGTCAAGGGTTTCCAGAACATCATTAGAACGGACAACCGTAAGATTTGCACCGTATTCCAATGCTTTCTCATAGAGATACTCCAGTGCTTCCCCTTCTTTGGAGTTCCCTAAAAATTTGATCTGATAATGGGCCACATGTATTATAAAAAGTTCGCCTTTCTGATCACCAAGAAAGTCATGTCCATATCGGATCAAACGATCACAGGTCTTCTGCTGTGTAACGCAGACCATTACATTTTTCATTTTATCTCCATCCCTATCAATACTTACAGCAAACATTGCAGCCTGCTCGGAAGGCCTAAACAGACCCCATCATATATCTTTTATTATACACTAGCGCAGGGTTGTTTGCTAGTGTAAAATATAAGTTGGAGGTCGCTTTAAATGGACAGAACCATACTGCATTGTGATATGAATGGATTTTACGCGTCGGTTGAACTGCTGGCACTCCCAGAGCTAAAAGGCAAGCCTGTGGCAGTCTGCGGCAATCCGGATAACCGGCATGGAATTATTCTTGCAAAAAATGAAGAAGCCAAGGCTTGTGGCGTTGTAACCGCCGAGACAGTGTGGCAGGCGAGAAAGAAATGTCCCGGGTTGGTTTTAGTACCGCCTCATCATGATCGGTATCGGAGCTACTCCCAGAAAATCAACGCAATCTATGCCAGATATACCGATAGAGTGGAGCCTTTCAGCATAGACGAATCCTGGCTGGATGTTTCCGGGAGTCTGAAGCTATTTGGGACGGGAAAAGAAATCGGGGATACCATCAGGGAGACAGTAAAAAAAGAGCTAGGACTTACCCTTTCCGTGGGAGTTTCCTTTAATAAGGTTCTTGCAAAAATGGGAAGTGAATATAAGAAACCTGACGCTACAACGGTGATGAACAGAGACAACTTTCGAGAAATTTTATGGCCTCTTCCGGTCCGGGAGCTTTTTTTCGTAGGAGGGGTTACGGCGGACAAGCTTGAGAAGACTGGGATCAAGACAATCGGTGAGCTTGCCGTTTATAATCGAACGCTGATCTGCAGCATGCTGGGAAAACAAGGGGCAGTGATTCACGACTACGCCAACGGGATTGATGACAGTCCCGTCTGCCTTTCCTGTGAGCGGCAGAAAATTAAATCAGTGGGTAACGGTATGACCTTCAAACGAGATTTGGTGGGACTTGATGATATTAAGACTGCAATTCTGGCCTTGTCCGACACCGTTGCAAGCAGGCTGAGAAGCTATGAACTGAAATGTCAGGGGGTCAAGGTAGATATCAAAGACCCTATGTTTAAAACCATTTCCAGGCAGAAACAGCTTTCTTCAGCAACCAATCTGGCGGATGAGATCGGGGAGGCTTCAATTGAGCTGATTTGCAAATACTGGAGAATGAAGGACCCCATCCGTATGCTTACGGTTACTGGAATCGGGCTGGTTGATGAAGGCGAAGCAGAGCAGCTTAGTCTTTTTGCGGCAGAACAAAAGGATCGCGAAAAATCAGAAACCATCGAGCGGACGCTGGATGCCATCCGAAAAAAATACGGCGGCAGCGCCATTACCTTCGGCGGAATTCTGAAGAATGATATCGGCATAGAGCTTCACGAGGAGGTTCAGGAAGACGGATAACGGTTGACTCTGGGGGATTGAAATATTATAATAAATGCGAACTAAGGTACGAAATCTGCGGATTTCCCGCAAATTTCGAGTCGGAGGCATCTAGATAAAACTGCAAACAAGGAGGACTATCGTGAGAGTTTTTAAAATAGCAGCAGGCGTGATTCTCGTCATAACGGGGATATTTTGTTTCGCCGCACCGGGGGCAACATTCGTCTCTGTTGCATTTATACTGGGCTGCGCAATGTTGCTGTCTGGGATCAGCGGCGTTACAGCATACATATGGATCGGAAAAAAGAGGGAGGTGCCCTACCTACTTTTGGCTGAGGGAGTTACCTCTATCTTGTTGGGAATACTTGTTTTGACCAATCAGATTATTGCAGAAGCAGCAATCCCTGTATTCTTTGGACTGTGGGTGTTGTTTTCTGGTGTATTGCGTGTTTCAGATGGGATATCGAGAATGAAACAAGATTCGCGGGACTGGACCTGGCTTGTGATTTTAGGAGCCGTTGGCACAATTACGGGCATGTATTCCTTTTTCAATACCGTACTGTTTCATTTCTCACCGGTGATGCTGACAGGTATTCTCTTCGTTATGCAGGGAATTCATGTACTTACAGCTGGCGTTAGTCTTTCCTTTCATCCCAGGAAAAAAGCGAAAGCTGCGAAATAAACCTATCAAACTTTGATAATATAAATTATCAAGCCCATTCATCCATATCGTTGTAAAATTACACATGTTACATGTCGGGAGCCTCGTTCGATCGAACGGGGTTTTTTGATTGCAGGAGATAAAGAAGTGGCGTAGTCACTTTTTTTGATTGCCTTGAAATCCGTACACCTGTACTGTTTTCCCTACAGTATGGCAGGGCTTGAAGGACAGCCGGTCCTGCAACTTCCTTTCAATTTCAGCCTTTCTTCTGTAATCTTCAATTGGCACACTTCTTGCGGTTTACATATGGCAAAGGCAAAGACAAAGACAACAGAAAGGGGGATTACAACATATGAAGTTTGATTTGGAAGAAGACCACGTTATGATGCGAAAAATGGTCCGTGATTTTGCAGAGGAGGAGTGTGGGCCAGGTGCAGAGGAGCGGGATGAACATGAGGAATTCCCGCTGGAGCTATGGACAAAATGCGGTGAACTGGGGCTGGCAGGAATCACCTTCCCTGAGGAATTCGGCGGGGTTGGTGCAGATTATATCTCCTATGCCATTGCGATTGAGGAGATTTCAAGGGTGGATGCTTCTTTAGGGGTGACCATCTCAGCCCATTCCAGTTTGTGCGCAAACCCGATCTATCTCTTCGGAAATGAGGAGCAAAAACAAAAGTATCTGCCTCCTCTCGCAGCAGGGCAAAAGCTGGGCGCATTCGGACTGACGGAATCCATGGCGGGTTCGGATGCTTCCGGTACTAGAACTACCGCTGTAAAGGACGGAGAGGAATATATATTAAACGGCTCAAAGATCTTTATTACAAACGGATATTATGCGGATACCTATGTGGTTACGGCTCAATTGGATAAAGCCAAAGGGAACAGAGGCATCGCAGCCTTCATCGTAGAAAAAGGCACCCATGGTTTCACCTTCGGAAAAAAAGAAAAAAAGATGGGAATCCGGTCCTCTGCAACCTACGAACTTGTCTTTGAGAACTGCCGTATCCCGGCGTTCAATCTGCTTGGGGGAGAGGGGCAAGGCTTTAAGATCGCAATGATTACCCTTGATTACGGCAGAATTGGTATCGCAGCACAAGCCTTGGGAATTGCTCAGGGA
>JAQSXD010000018.1 GCA_029266295.1 Bacillota bacterium
AGCCTTGCATCCGATTCCAATGGCTCCGCTTCTTCGCCTCAGAAGAAGGAGTTCAAAGTCATCGGTTATTACTGCGGAGAGCAGTTTGATGTACCGGTGGAAAAATTGCAGTCTGAAAAATTAACCCACGTTATGTACGGGTTCTTGATTCCAAAAGCAGATGGAACCTTCAAGCCTTTTGAAGAGCCGGAGGAGCTGACGCGTCTCATTGAAAAATGCCACGGTACAGGAACAAAGGTGTATGTCTCAATAGGCGGCTATTTCGATAAAGACGGCTCCTATCTATTCCAAGTATTTGAACCCATTGGGGCAGACGAACATCTCAGGGAAACCTTTGTGGATAATATCGTCGCTACGGTTCAGCAGTACGGATTTGACGGCGTTGAAATGGATTGGGAGTATCCAAGGTATGCAACCAGTGCCGATTACGAAGCCACCATCCTGCTGTTATCGGAAAAGCTGAAACCTCTAGACAAGGGGCTGTCCACAGCCTTGCCAGGAACCGGAAGCACCGATGGAAAAAATGTATGGGAGGCACTGGCAGCTGTGACTGATAAAACGCTCTCCTGTTTCGATTTCATCAGCCTGATGTGCTATGATTTGAAAACAGGCCCGAATCACAGCCCGGCCTGGTTTTCAAAAACAACCATAAACTACTGGAAGCAATTCCGTAACGTACCTCCGGAAAAACTTGTTTTGGGAATGCCTCTCTACGCCAGACCCAGCTGGCAGCAATACCGCTTTCTGGTGGAAATGGACAAAGGAAATGCTTATAAGGATTACCTTGCCACCGAACCCCTTGAATCGACCTACAACGGACTGAATACCCTTCGTGAAAAAACAATGATAGCTTATCGCGAGGCCGGTGGCGTGATGCTGTTTGATGTGAATGAAGATACTTATGACGAAACCAGCGCGGTATCCATGATAGACAATACCCTTACCGCTATGGCTGGACTCAGTCAGAAGGAAATTAGCGAATATATCTGGGTGATCGCCGACAACCAGCCAATCTCGTTCACCGCAAAGGATGGCAGGGGTGTTCCCTTTATCGATGAAAACGGCAGAACCCTTGTCCCCTTCCGAAAACTGCTGGAGACTGTGGGCGCAACCATCAGCTATGATACCGATTCTGCGGGGAAGGTTGTCTCTGTTAATGCTGTTTTGCGTGAGAAAGAGCTCTCTTTGAACATCGGCAGAAATCAGTATTCTGTGAACGGAAACAATTTCACGATGGATACGGCGGCAATCGTGAAAGACGGAAGAACCTACATTCCTGTCCGCCCGGTTTTGGAAGCATTCGGCTACAATGTCACCTATAGTGCGCTCGGAAAAACCGTCTATGCTTTGTCGGGGCAGTAGGCACAAACTTTGTACCGTAGAAAATATACGACACGAAGAGGCTGCAGAAAAACAGCCCTTCTTGCTTAAGGAGAAAAGTTTGATTCTTGTTCTCTCTGAAGAACGGACGAGGTCTCAAATCACCTCGATCAGCGTCTTAATCACAATGCTTAGGCCACCCAGGATAAAGATTGAAATGACAATAAGCCGAACGGTTTCTTCTCCCAGCCTGCGATCCAGTCTGGATCCTGCGTAAAGTCCCGCCACAACGCCCGGAATTGCAGTCAGGGCCAGCAGGCAGATTTCCTTTGTAAAGATTCCGCCTGCAAAATATGTAATCATTCGGATCAGGTTATCCAGTGCGAATACAAAGCATAAATTACCTCTAAACTCATTTCGGTTGCTTGAAGTCCGCTCGATGTACGCGATGATGAACAGATTGATCCCGTAAAGCCCTGATGTGACGCCGGAAAGAAAACACATGAACGCCATTCCGATTCCGCCGGATTTTGCCGCCTGATCCTTTTTTTTGAGCAGCATCTGTACACCGATCAAGATAACAATAAGACCCAAGCTGATTTTCAGCAGCCATGAAGTGGCATATTTCAGCATCATCGTGCCTGGTATAATCCCCAGTACGAGAAATACCGCCACCGGAATGATTTTTCTGAGCGCAAAATACTTGCGGTTTGACCATGCCATGTAGGCATTGATGGGTACACTGAGCAATAGATTTGCAGGAGATATTTGCTTGTTATCCAGAAACATGGAAAGCATTGGATTCAGGATCAGCGGATCACCGAACCCTGCAATCCCCTTAACAAAAAAACTTGCAAAATAGATTAAAAAAATCGCAATAAAATAAGTCGATTCGATATCGGTCACTCCCTTTATTTAATAATCCAAATTGTCAGGATCAAACCCTGAATGGCCGCAGTCTGTAATGAGATTGATCCGTGCAGAATCCTCCGGAGAAATTTCAAAATCAAACACTGCAAGGTTCTCTTTCATTCTGCCGGGGGTCACTGACTTGGGCAGAGGGACGATGCCCTTCTGAATGATCCACCGCAGCGTGATTTGAGCGACCGACTTTTGATATCGGTCAGCCAGTGCAAGCAGCTCAGGATTCTTAAAAATCCCTCCATTTGATAAAGGAGCCCACGCTTCCACCAGCATGCCTTGTTCCTTGCTGAACCGGATGGCATCCTCCTGGAGAAACCCGGGATGAAACTCAATCTGATTCACCATGGGCTTAATTTTGGCATGCTTCATCAGAGGCTCCAAATGATGCCGCAGAAAATTGCTGACACCGATAGCCCTGATCTTTCCTGCTTCATAAAGTTCTTCAAATGCTTTCCAGGTCTCTGCGTTGGATTCCTGCCAGTGGTCGCGGGACGCTTTGGCAATAGGCCAGTGAATCAGATAAAGATCAAGGTATTCCAGCTGAAGCTCCTCCATGGTTTTTTGAAATGCCCGGTGGGTGGCTTCATATCCCTTCTCATCGTTCCATAGCTTGCTGGTAATAAAGAGTTCCTCCCTTGCGATTCCCGAATTTTTGATTGCGGTACCGACGCTTGCTTCATTCCGATAGGCTGCCGCTCCGTCAATACTCCTGTATCCGGCTTTGATCGCTTCCGCCACAGACTGCTCGGTCTCCGCTCCCGGGGGCGTCCGATAGGTACCAAAACCGATCGCGGGGATGTTCACACCATTTTTCAAAGTACAATATAGACTCATTCTTAACCTCCTTTATATCAGCCAAGGTCCATTGACCCGGTTATTATTGATTCGGCCAGATCTTTGCGTCCTTTTCAAGAAGCCAATTGAATCTGGGATCGTTGTCTCTGGATACCCATGGATTATTCTCAAGATGACGGATCATCCAGGTATAGTACATTGCAAAGCCGGGTGCTGAAGCCTGCGGATGAGTCGGTCCTCCGGGAATGAAGAACGCGCTGTTATCCATAATTTTGAAGGCTTGATCTCCAAGAAACGCTGCACCAAAGCCCTCAGGTCTGTTAAAGCGATAGTAATAGACCTCGGGCTGATCATGTCCGTGTGGAATATAGCTTGACCATCTGCCGGGGTAGTTGATCAATTCTCCCAGAACCATGTTGGAATAGGGTGCGTTGCTGTAGTTAAAGACGTCTCTTACTGCTCTGCGGGCAGTGTTTTCCCAAACACCATCTCCAAAGAATCCGGTTCCGATCTCCTCCTGGGTATAAAGCTTTGAAGGAAAGCTCTTTTCATTTGTGGTCTTCTGAATCAAAATCTCGACGTTATCCTTTGCCGTTACAGTCATCTCTACTTGCTTGGCTACGTGAAGGACAACCGGGTTTTCATCAAAGACAGAACGTCTCACAGCATCTGCACTGTTGCCTTCCCAGTTTAGTGTGATTTCACCGTCTAAAAGTAAAACGGCGGTTTCCTTTTCCGATTCCACAAGGTTCAAGGTTTCTCCTGCTGCCATCTTCTGAATTCCGATATCCATCAGCATGTCAGCATGGTTATCTTCCATGTTGCATATTTCATTGTATCCTTTTTTCATATCACCATAAACGGTTACCATAGTAGTTCTCCCTTCAGTGGATTTACTCCTGCCCTGCCGGCAGTTCTCAATCATAAAATGCGAGTCCCCCGATAAATACAGGTCATTTTTTCTTCATTCTCAATAACCTGACTTCAGGCAGGAGAATCTTCTCTCCTGCCTGCTCCTTTAAAAGCCCACTCATTTTCTGTCCTGTGATTCGTATTGATTAGTATTTGATCATAAAGGCTCTGATGACTTTAACCAGATCGTCGTATCCGCCTGCAAACTGGGTCAGTGTCTTAACAACCGGTCCGAAGGTATCGAAGTCTTCTATACGCATCTCATCATAAGCCTTAATGAAGTCAGGAAGCTTTCTCAGTTCCTTGATATAGTAAGGATCTACTTCCTTGTCCATACGAGCTTCAATCTCAAAATCAGAACCGTTGAACGGAACCTGATTCTTGTAAGGAATCGTCATGAGCATATCGCCGCCAATGAACTCCAGCCACTGAAGCGGTGTTCTGTAAGCTGCGGACAGCATCTTTGTCTTGTAGCCTCTTTCGTTATAGACCTTGTATGCTTTCTTTACACAAGCAATTCCTGCATAGAAGAATGCACATGGATCAACACAGATATCTTTTTTCTCTGCAACTTCTCTCAGCCAGTCGTCAAGACGACCAACCATGATGGTGCAAACAGGGTTGATCTCGGAATTATCAAGACCCTCCGCTTCTCTTCTTTTCAGTCCTCTCTCTACAGCTTCGCCTACAGCGATGGCCTGTGTTGCGGAGAAGGATACGGTTGCATTGATACTGACTCCCTGATACGTCATTTCTTCAAACGCTTTGATTCCGGCAGCAGTAGTCGGAGCCTTTACCTGCATATTCGGAGCAAGTGTGTTGAAGTAAACAGCCTGCTCTACAAGCTTTTCTGCATTGTTGAAATACTTTGTATTCGTCTGAATAGAAAGTCTTCCGGTTCCTGTTTTGGAGTCGAACAAAGGCTCAAGCAGCTTCGCGCCGTCCACTGCCATTTTCTCGATCACGATCCAGGCAATTTCATCCTCAGATTTGGTCGGGTTGTCTTTGACCAGCTGCGCGATGGTTTCACGGTAGCTGTCCAGTTCTTTTTCCAGTACGCCCTTTACGATGACCGGGTTGGTCGTAGCGCCTACCGCGCCCCTCTCGATGGCATAGGTCAATTCCTTGATGGAACAGGAATCATTCCAATATTTTGTCATGGGGAACTTCTTTGTCATTTCCAGCAATTTATCCATTATTGTGACCTCCTAACGTCATTCATCTAGTATTGCTTCGCTTTCTTGTACGGAATTTCATTTTTCAATAGATGCAGAGAGAGGCTGCGGCAATTCCTTGCATCACAGCCTTTACCTCTCTAAGGATTATCAATCATTCGTGGCCACTCTAATTGAGGAAGAACAGCGGCCGCTGAAGAATGAACCTGTTATGAAAGCGGCCGAAAAAACCTCCTGCACGCGTGTTTTGCTGTTTTTCTATTTTTTCTTTGCATTCTTTCTCATATCAAAGATAACAGCAACGATAATAATGCAGCCTTCAACGATTTGCTGCCAGTATGCGTCAATCCCAATCAGCGTCATGCCGTTTCTGAGAACACCGAGAACCAAAGCTCCGATTACTGCGCCCCAGATCGTTCCAATCCCGCCGTAATGGCTGGTTCCGCCGATGGTTGTTGCTGCAATTGCAGTCAGTTCATATCCTACCGCAGCACCGGGATGCACACTGCCTACCCGTCCGGCAAACACGATTGCAGCTACGGCTGCACACAATCCACAGAAGCTGTAGATGAATACAAGATTTTTCTTAACATTGACGCCGGAAATTTCAGCAGCTTTGATGTTGCCACCAATGGCGTAGACATTTTTTCCAAAGCTCGTATATCCCAATAAAACCCAGGTGATGGTAATCATAATCACGTATACGATGACCGGTATGGGAATTACACCAATTTTACTTCCGAAGAACAATACGCCTTCGGTAAAGTTGCTGACCGGTTTTCCGCCGGTATAAATCAGTGCGGCGCCTCGTGCAATGGTGTACATACCCAGGGTGGCGATAAAGGCCGGGATCCCTGTAAATGCAATTAATCCCCCATTGATGGCTCCAAGGAGCATACCGACCGCCAAAGCAACAAGAACAGGTACGATTGCAGGCAGATCCGAAATGCCTGGATAATACAGGCTTGCCGCGGTGCTTGCCTGAGCAAAGCTTGCCATGATTACACCGGAGAAGGCAAGCATAGAACCCACGGAGAGGTCAATCCCCTTCGAGGTGATGACCAGAGTCATCCCCAGAGCCATAATTCCATAAATGGAGCTTTGGGTCATTACATTAAAAAGATTGGTCGGTGAAAGAAATTTTGGCTGCACCAGTGTAATTACAATAATTAAGAACAAAAGTACCAGGATAATCCCGTATTTTTGCAAAAGTGCCTTTGCGGTACCGCTTTGCATTGGGTTACCCGACTTTTTTACAACGTTATTTGATTCAGACGTCATTGGCTGATCCCTCCTTCAATGATGTTTATGCCAGATGTCCGGCCGTCTGGCCGGTGGCATATTTCATGATTTCTTCCTGCGTTAATTCACTGTTGTTTTCAACAATACCCGTAACTTTGCCTTCATGCATGATTACGATACGATCGCTCATTCCCATTACCTCAGGTAATTCCGAGGAAACCATAACGATGGATTTTCCCTGTCCTGCCAGACGGGAAATCAGTCTATGTATTTCTGCTTTCGCACCGACATCGATACCTCTTGTGGGCTCATCCAGGAAAAGAATCTCGGGATCGGTCAGGAGCCATCTTGCCACAAGCACCTTTTGCTGGTTTCCGCCGCTGAGATTTTCTATTTTCTGATAGATGCTCGGTGTTTTTATGCTGATTGCGCTTACAAACTCATTGGTATCCGCAATCGCATCCTTGTGGCTCAAAAGTCCGTTCTTTTTCATATACTTGCCTAAGTTTGCAATAATAACATTTTGCAGGATGGTGAGCATCGGAAAGATTCCTGTGGCACGCCGGTCCTCTGTCAACAGAGCCATCTTGTTTGTCTTTGCGTCTCTTGGCGTTTTAATGTCCACTTCTTTTCCATCGATCAGAATCTGCCCTCCGGTCTTTCCTCTGATTCCGAAGAGGGTTTCGATCACCTCTGTTCTTCCTGCACCTACCAGCCCGGCAATCCCTAAAATTTCTCCCTTGCGCACATCGAAGGATACGTCTTTAAACTTTCTGCCGTAGCAAAGGTTTTTAACCGACATCTTTACTTCCCCGATTTCGCATACTTCCTTCGGGAACATCTCATCCACTTCACGGCCGACCATCATTTTGATCAGCTGAGAGATATCAATATCTTTGGTATCGCCTCTTCCAATGAATTCTCCATCGCGATAAACCGTAATTCTGTCTGTGATCGCGTAAATCTCGTCCAATTTATGTGAAATATAAATGATCGATTTTCCATTTTCTTTAAGCCTTCTCATGATTGTAAACAGCTGTTCTATTTCCTTATTGGTCAGTGCGGAGGTCGGCTCATCCATAATAATGAGTTTTGCCTTGTATGATAACGCTTTCGCTATTTCGATCATCTGCATCTGTGCAACGGTTAAGTTTACCATCAGGGTCTTCGGGTCTTCGTTAAAATCAATTTCTGCCAGAACTTCTTTGGTCATATCATACATTTTTTTATGGTCGATGATCCCCAGCTTATTCTTGGGCTCTCTTCCAAGCCAAATATTTTCCATGATGGAACGGTGCTCTACAGGACTTAACTCCTGATGAATCATCGCAATACCCAACTTCAGTGCTTCCGCCGTATTGTAATTTTCAATCAGGCTTCCTTCAAAGTAGATCTGACCGGATGTAGGCGGATGAATCCCGATCAGACATTTCATGAGGGTGGATTTTCCTGCTCCGTTTTCTCCCATCAAAGCATGAATTTCACCGTATTTGACCGTGAGCTCCACACCTTTGAGTGCTTTTACACCGGGAAAAGTCTTCACTATGTCCTTCATGACCAGGATGTCTTTTTCCATTTCCATTGCTTCACCTCTTAATTAAATTGTGGGAGAAGGAAAGCCCCTCTCCCATCTGCCAGAACTGTTCTCATTTTCCCAGCAATTCCTTTTCAATGCGCTCTCTTGCCTCTATCGCCTGCTTTGCCATCTTTTCAGGGAATCCGAACATGGACACACAGGCAATATTGTCTCCTCCGACCTTTGGAGCGCCGATTTCGAGCTGTTTATTGGCGAAGTCCATTTCACGCAAGGTTTCAAAGATCCCAGGGAAGTCTACATCCCCTTCACCCATAGCCAGATGCTGATGGATTGTAAAATCCGCTTTACCACTTTTGTTGAGCCATGGCGGGTTAACAATATAGCGGCAATCCAGCGTCTGATTGAAGGTATCGGCAAATAGGACATGGGTAAGCTCGTCGCCCGCATACTTCAGCATGGAACGGACATCTCCCTTGCCCTGGTCATAAAAGAAACCGTGGGGTGAGGAATATACATAGCCTAGATTCTTTGACCGGAAGGACTTCACCATATCGCAGGTCTCGTTGTTCAGCTCACAGAAATCATAAGGATGAGACTGAATCTCCACTCTGAGACCCTCTCTTTCTATGATCGGCAGAAGCTCCTCCATGGATTTGAACCACATACCGTTACAGATTTCCTGCTGATTCGGATCTCCTGATAATTCTGTATTGATGACGGGAACACCCATGTTAACCGCTATCTCGATCATTTTCTTCCAGTTAGTTACAGCCTGAACACGTTGTTCCTCCGTCGGACCCGACCAGCGGTAAACTACAATAAAAGAAGAAATTTCCACATTCGTTTCTCTCAAGGCTTTTCTATATTCCGCCTCACACTCACTGCCGAAAAGAGGATGTTTGTAAAACGGATTGATCCTTGGATGAGGCGACTGTTCAATATATTTGTAACCCCAATCGGCAACCTGATGAACCATATCGTTGATACTCATCTGTTTCGCCAAAACGTCTACATCAAATGCAATCTTCATAGTCTTATTTTCCTTTCTTTTTTTATGTCTCTGCTTGCTCTAAAATGATTTCTCGCATGATCTTAAGATTGTATGAGATACCCATGAGGCCTGCAGTAGTTTCCAGAGTTTTCAAGTTCTTCTTTCTCAAAGAGGTAATTGATGCACCAAAGGTGCATCAATTACTCATTTATATTTACTGATTGATAAATGAATCAACAGTGTCAGGAGTAATCAGAATAAATGGAACCCATTTGATCTGATCATCAACAGTCTCTCCTTTGGCAGCCTTTTCGGCAATTTCCATTGCGCCTTTAGCCTGTCCTTCCGCATCCTGGAAAACACTTCCTGCAAGTGTCCCTTCTTTGATTGCCTGTAATGCACCTGTCGTACCGTCAATTCCAATTACGAGCGTATCTGTCATCCCGGCTTCCTGAAGCGCATTGACCGCACCCAGTGCCATTTCATCATTATTGGCAAAGATCGCATCAATATCTCCGTAAGCAGTAATCCAGTTCTCAGTAATTGTCATGCCCATGTCCTTCTGCCAATCTCCTGGCTGCTGAGCAAGCACTTTCACGTTTGGGTATAATTCTTTCAGTTTATCCACAACACCTTCCGAGCGCTGTACTGCTCCCTCATGCACTAATTGCCCCTGAAGAATGCAGGCATTTCCTTCACCGTTCAGCAGCTGACCAATATATTCTGCCTGCATTTCACCAGCCTGTTTTTCAATGGAGCCGACATAATATGTTCCTTCTGGGAAATTTCCATCGGGGTATGGGTTCGTGTTCATGTAGACCAACGGGATTCCGGCATCTTTTGCAGCCTGGGTCATCGGGCTGGCTGCGCTGGTGTCAATGGGAAGAACGATCAGTGCGTCTACACCCTGCGAAATAAAGGTATTGACCTGATCCTGCTGTCTGACCACATCATTTTGTGCGTCAGAAACGTCCAGGTTGATATTGTTTGCCTCAGCATACTCTTTTGCTGAGTCAACCAGATAAGTCTGGAACGTGTCGTTCAGATTTTTGCAGGCATAGCCGATCGTAATCTGATCGTCTCCACCGGTTTCAGAACCACTGTCGGCATTGCCGTTTCCGCCGCAAGCCGCAGTTCCAAAGATCAAAACAGCCGCAAGTAGGATAACTAAAAATCGTTTCATTTTCTCCTCCTCAATCAATCGTTTAAACTGTTTTCAAATAGAAACATAGATTTATTTGAAAACAGTACGATACTATTTTTCCTTTCGGCAAATCCGCTTGCAGACAGCATTGCTGGCTACAACTTAAATTTAAAATAGTATCAGAAATAATTTATTTTAACTGTCCGGATGATCCGGGCAGAAAAAAACGATTATGGAAAGACTTATTTGTAATCGACCCAGACCGCACCGTTATCAGCAGAGTTTACACAGTTTTCCACCCAGCGAACGCCTTCTACTCCAGCGTGAATATCCGGATACCAGAAGTCTGCTGCTTTTCCGTTATCCGCCGCATCCATTGCCAGCGCAAATCGCCTGTAAAGATTGCTCCAGGCTTCAAATAAACCTTCCGGATGTCCTCCGCCGATTCTGTCATCCCTCAGTGCGGCGTCACACAGATATCCCATGCCTCGTTCAAGAATTCTCACCGGCTCACCCTGGACTTCGAATCGAAGCTGGTTCGGCTGTTCATCCCACCACTCCAGGCTGGCTTTTTCTCCGATGACGCGGATCTTCTGTCCGTGCATGGAACCGGCATTGACTGCACAGGACCACACCATACCGACAGCTCCATTTTCATATTCCATCAGGGTGTACGCATTATCCTCAAGAGGTGCCCGACCTTTTACAAAGCTCTGGCGGCTGCACATCAGCCGTTTTATTCTCATCTCAGGCATCATGGCCTCTGCCAGAAACAGAGGATGGGTTCCTACATCACCCAGCACATAGCTGGGTCCGGCAAACTTGGGGTCTACACGCCATTTGGTACTTGGATTGTTCGCTTCTACTGCAACATTATGAAAACCGTGGGAAAACTGCATATTGACAATTCTGATTTCTCCCAGTTCCCCATTTGCAATGAGATTACGGGCTTCCTCGATCAATTGATGTCCGGAATATCCATATGTGACTCCGACGACACGATTCTTTTCTTTTGCCAGCGCCTCCAGTTCCTCCGCCTGTTCTACGGTAAAGCAAAGTGGCTTCTCACAGACCACATGCAAACCAGCGTTCAAGGCGGCTTTGCAAATCTCGTAGTGGGTGAAATTGGGGGTTGCCACGGAAACGGCCTGAATGCCGTCCTCCCGTTGCGCCTCTTTCTCAAACATCGTCTGATAATCAGGATAACAACGCTCGGGATCCACATGGAGATTCACTCCGAACGCTCTCCCTCGCTCGGGATTGATATCAAATGCTCCTGCAACTAATTCAAAATTGAAATCCCGTAATGCAGCAGAACGGTGAATGTACCCGATCTGGCTGCCGAGCCCGCCTCCCACCATTGCCCATCTGATAGGGTTTTCAATTGTTTTTTCTCCGTAAATCATCTGTTATGCTCCTTTTCTAGTATCCTACACTTTTTAAATAATCCAGACTTTCCTTTACATCTCTCAGGCTGGTATCGGAGTTCCTCGGGTCTCTCTCCTGCTCGATGGTAATATAGCCGTTGTAATCTATCTCTTTCAGCAATTTATGAATTGCATCATATTCAACAATCCCTTTGCCAATGGGGCACATCACACCTTTGGCGCAGGCGTCAAAGAATCTGATCTTCTCTCCCATGACCTGCTCATACATAGTCTGATCAATATCCTTGAAGTGAAGGTAGTCAATCCTGTCAGCATATTTTTTCAGCCATTCCACAGGATCCATCTTTGAAAAATAAAGATGGCCAGTGTCAAGGCATAAACCCGCTGTTTCATATGGAATATCCTTTGCCATTCGGTCGATTTCATCCGCAAACTCGATGTAACCTCCTGCATGGGGATGAATTACAGCTCTTACGCCATAAGTATCTCTTGCCAGCTCTGACAAAACCCCGATATGATCCATCATCCCGTTCCATTCATTCTCTGTCAGGCGCGGAGCCTTGTCGGGATGTCCGGCAGCGTAATCCCGCTCCTCATGTCCCCAGTCGATCAAGACAAGATACGGGGTTTTAAAATGCTGTCCTTCTTCCTTCGCCATCTGCGGCAGAGCCGTTATTAGCGAACAGATGTCATGAACCTGCCTGATCAGGTTTTCCAGATTTGCCTCACTAACCAGATCGTCAAAAATGGTACCCGCGATGATATTAAGATCATTTGCATCCAGCTCATTCTGAATCTGCTCGACATCTAACGGAAGATACCCGTAGGGCCCCAGTTCGATTCCTTTATAGCCTGCCTGAGATGCTTCCTTCAATACCAGCTTCCAAGGCGGCAGATAAGGATTTTTAGGATCGTCCACTCCCCAGCAGCAAGGCGCTCCCGCTATTTTTATGCTCATATACGTTTCCTCCTTTTCTTTCATCCGCCAAAGGTCTGTGCTCAATTGGATACGGAATGTGCTTTGATTATAATTCATTAAACGCCTGCATTCCTCCATTTCCTTGGTTTACTTTGCACAGCAAAACAGACCAATTTACCAATTCGTAAAAATTTAACAGAAAAAAAACTACACAATCTTGCGATCGATAAGCGAGCTAGTTAATAATAACCGGAAATCAAGACAATAAAAAAAACTGGTTGCCCTTATGCTCAAACCAGCTCATTTCAATGTAAAACGTTTTTCATAACGAATAATTCTTCTATAATTGCAGCTTTTATCTTCAATTTACAATCTAATTTCAAACAGAATTTTACTACTTTTTCATCAATTTATAATGATCATGTTTTTGTTAATTTTAATCCGGCCCCTATTTTCTCTTCTCGATCTCTTTCACCCAATATTTCCTGTATTTTGCGGGCGTCATTCCTACCATCTTATTAAAAACCGAGTGGAAGTGATTCGTATTGTTGTACCCTACGACGGAAGCAATCTGAGTTACTGAATAATCAGTATTGATTAACAGCGACTGAGCCTCACCAATCCTTCGGCGAATGACATACTGCATGGGAGAATATCCAGCCATGTCTTTGAAAATATGACTGAGATAATACAGATTCATATTAAAGTGACTTGCCAGCGCATCGAGATTAATATTGTCCGCATAATGCTCATCGATGTATTTCTTGATTTGCTTTCCCGCTATATACTCTTCGCTCTCTATCAATTCGGATTTTTTTCTGAGCACCATATCAAGCATCAAAATTACCGTTCTTAACAGATAGTTTGCAATTTCAGAACCAAGTCGGCTGTCCTCAATGGTATATTCGTGAATCATTTCAAAGAGATTGAGGAATTTCCCATAATCCTCCTCCACATTAACCACCGCACTCATATTGTCATTGATAAAGTGATTGAGCTGCCGTCCTTTTAAATTTAAGTTTGAAACTGCCACACAGTAGACGTTCATATTGTCGTTTGGATTCGCCGATTCATCATGAATGACACCGGCATTGTATAGAAGAAGGTCTCCCTTCTTCGTATGATATTTTTTTCCGTCGATGTAATGCACACCGCTTCCGGATGCAATATAGACAATCTCCGCCTTATCCTCGTGCCGATGCATGACGCGGGGCATTTTCATATGATTGTCCTCTGTTTTGCAGGAATAAAGTAAATAGGGATTCGCATTATCACAAAAGCTTGACACGAACTTCTGACTGTTAAAACTCTGTAACATTTCGAAACCTCCTCCTCTTAAACAACGAAAGTTGCAACTAATTTTTCATCTCTAGCATTTTGTATAGTATGATATTATGGATTATTTTTTATTGCAAGCGAAAATGAAAAATGGCCACAATCTGCGCAAAGCAGACTGCAGCCACCAACAATGTCTTTATTTATTACTCCAACGAGCGTACAAGCCCTTCAAAATCCAGATCTTCGAAGGTGCTTATCACACAATCGGCCTGTGAGAGATCCTGATCGCCGGAGTTTGGATTATGGTACGCAATGCACTTCATCCCGGCGAGCTTTGCCGCATTGATCCCATTGCAGGAATCCTCGATTACAATGCAGTCTGACGGGCTGACTGCCAGTTTTTCCGCTGCCAGAAGATAGATGTCGGGAAAGGGCTTCGACTGTTCCACCTCACAAGCACTCGCTATCGCGTTAAAATATTCCCGAAGTTGGAAGGCTTCCAGAACAGCTTCGATATTCTCCCGAACAGCAGATGAGCCAAGGGCTAGGAGGTAATTTTTCTGGTGAAGATCACGAATCAGCTGGTCTACCCCTCTGATTGGTTTTGCATCTTTCTGCTTTCTTAAGTGGTCGAGATATCTTTGCTGGTACGTCTCAACCAAATCATCCAGCTCTTCTTTTAATCCGTATTTTGTTTTCAGCCTCGTGAAGATTTCCACATCGCCAACACCGACAAAGGTATAATATTCCTCATCGGTAATATCCAGACCCAATTCACTGTAATACAGCTTTGACAATCGGTAATGAATGGGTTCACTGTCAATGATGACACCATCCATATCAAATAACACTGCTTTTACCATATTCGTACGACTCCTTACCATCTAATTGATCTGAGTTCACGGCTCAAATGATTTCATTGATCAAACTGTACGACTCGCGTAATTGATCATAACTGTCGGCTCTACATTATTAAATTTACCATATCTACAAGACTCTGTAAACGAACCGATTGTGATTACGCCAGAGAAAAGAGATAATCCTCCAGGAATTTACCATAATTCGTTTTCGTAACAGTAGAGAGATCCGCCGTTGGTTTTCGAGTGTCTCTCAAAGGGGCGGTCGATATGATAAAATCATATTCATCTTCGGCCTTGTATGTGTATTGATAAGTTGAACATACGTCTATGATTTCCAAATCCAGCGACAACTCAGATAAATACTTGCAAAGAGTAATTCCTGCGGAGATTCCGCTGTTGCACACCAGCAGCGCTTTTTTCTTCTTGATGGTTCTCTTTTGAGAAAGCGTAAAATGCATGGCCAGGATGATCAGTTCCTCTTCACTGGGCTTAACGCCGCAAATTCCCTCATACAAATTGCTGGACTTTGAAACTGCATTGAAAATCTCCAGATTCTTCTTTGAGAACTCATTTCTTTGTACGGTATTGATCGGTATGCATTCTTCAAGCCGTTCCAGTGAATTCTTTAAATGAAAAAGAATACCGAAGAACAGCAGTTTATCAGAAGCAAAGGATGATCCGAGCTGCGCATCTACATAATCAATGAGGCAGATGGCCAGGAGTTCGATCTTCTTCGGTATATCCTTCATGATATCATCTGCATTTGCTTTCAGCGCATGATGATGAAACGTATTGTAGCTCATTAGATGCATACAGATATAAATGCGCTCTGACTCAGGAAACGAGAGACTGAATTCCTGCTCAATCCTAGAAGCAATATAGTCAGCTGTGCTCCGCTCCAGTCTGCCGTATTCCCCTTCCGGCGGCAGAAAGCATTCGTCCACATTCTTGCCGGAGCTTAATCTTGCAATGCAGATAATCAGATGGGTAACCAATGCTACGAAGAACTCATTGGTGAGAAAGAAATCGAATTTCTTTTCCGCATCTTCAATGATTGCAAAGACAGGTTTATTATCTATTTTAGGGTACACATCTTTCACTCTGAGAAGCTTTTCATCGGAAATTCTGCTAGAAGAATCGAAATCCGTCATCAACAGCTGCTCTCTGGTTTTATAAATGTCAAAAAATCCAGCAATAGCATTTCGTCTGGACACTTCATTTCCGATAATACCAATTCCACGCCGCTGGGTCTTAAAAAGCTGCAGCTCAAAATTAGAAAGCCATTGACTGACCCATTCCAAATCCTTTAGAATGGCCGTTCGGCTGATATAAAACTGATCCGCAAAAAACTGGATCGTAAGCTCGTCATTGGAAAAGATCAAAGCCTTGAGCATTTCAAGCCTTCTTACTACCCCTTCATCAAAAAGACTGAACTTTTCATTGTTTAACAGATCTTCCAGCTTTCTCCGGTCAGCATCTGAAATAAGCAGCCTGAGCCCCTGCCCCTGCTTCTTATAAAATACGATATCAATCAGCCCGATATCAGAAAGCCAGTCTTCCAGCTTATGCATGTAATTCTGTATGGAACGCTTGGAGATTCCCACATGCTGTGATAAAAAATCCAGTGTCAGATAACTGTCACTTTGCAATAATAATTCCAGTATCTTTTTTAATCTTTCTTCAAAATGATTCATAACAGATTACCATTTGCTCCCAATATAATCAACAACAAAGTACTAGAGCACATTTTATCAATATACCACTAAACAATCAAAAAAGCCAGTACCCAGCAGTCTTCTATCCGAGATGCCCGTGCCTATGCCGGTGATTAAACCGTCTCTACGGTAAAATACAATACCTTTCCTGTATCGGTGCTTTTAATCAGGGTATTCACCAGACTGCATGCAGCCGGCCCCTCTATATTACTTACTTCAAATTCCAGCCGGAGACCTGTCTTTTTCACAAACTGAAATTCCACATCATTTTCCCTATATTCCGTAAGCAAATTGATAATCAAATCACTTGCCATGGGCGCATTCACAATTAACCGCATTGTTACCTCCTTAAATTAACACTTGTCCTCGCCATCATATCAAACCCCGATCTTGATTCTTTATTGGTAAAGATCGACAAGGATGCAATGAGAAACGGAAACCCTTGAAACAAATAGACGGACAGAAATTTTACAGCGCTTCTCACAATCATCATCAGGTGATGCCAAATCCGCTTTCTGTTGGGATTCCATGAAACGACCCGCAGCCTCATCATCAGCTTGCCCAGAGTGGCTCCTGAGAAAATCAGCTGTGATGTGACTTCATAGATAAACCAGATCAGCAGCGTCTGCACATACGCTGTGTTGAACAACTTCAGCATTCGGTCCGCCAGTTCCTGATTATTAGGATCTGCAGGGCCCACCTGTATGGCATCCAGTGCCGCTTTGACAGCCGGAAAATCCGGCTTACCTGTCATGTGATAGGTAACCATCAGAATGCAAAGTACAATGACGACATCAAGTGAAAATGCAGCCAAACGCCTTAAACGATATCCCCTTGGGGCTTCTTCTCCTAGATTCATACCAAGAAAACTCATGTTCATCACCTTATTTTTCACGCTCCAAAAGGAACAACTTTTCCCTCCCCGATGAAAACGGGGAGGGACATAATCGATTGCTTATGCTTGCTTATTACTTACTTATTGCATATTATCTTTGCATATTTCATTTCTTATTGATTGTCGGCAAGTCGTTCCATTTCATAGTTCTTCTTATCCCAAACACTGATAAAGGGGAGCCAGACTAAAAATGCGGCGGTAAAGGAAATCATCTGTGCCACAACACCCATCAGGCTTTTGGTCATTAAAAATCCGCTGATGAAAAATGGCGTTGTCCATGGAACCATAAGGTTGCAATAAGGAAAGATTCCCACAGCGGTTCCCACATACTGAATGGTCAGTACAACGATAGGCGCTGCGATAAATGGAATCATCAGGAATGGGTTTAATACGATGGGCAATCCAAAGGTAATGGGTTCATTGATATTGAACAGGCCAGGGCCGATTCCGATTCTTCCGATTTGTTTCAATAATTTAGATTTTGCGAAAACCAGCATGTAGACTACAACGGGAAGGGTTGCACCCGATCCTCCCATCCAAATGCCATTTTCATAGAATGGCTGGGTTACAATATTTTGCGCCCCATTGCTGAGATTTTCTTGAAGATTTACAATCCACATAGGCTCAAACAGCGGGAAAATAATAACTGCGGAACCGTGAATTCCAAGGGACCACAGGAAATGCTCCGCAAATACTGCCACCAAAGTACCGGCATAAGAAGTACCAAAGCCTCTTAACGGGGTAGAGATTACGGTTGTGATAAATTCCGGGAAGCTGCCCCAGGGTGTAACGGAAAACAATCCGCGGATAATGACAAACAACAGAATAATGACAGCGCCGGGAAGCAGCGCAACGAACTGCCGCGAAACACTTAGCGGTACTGATTTCGGCAGCTTGATTGTGAAATTTTTCTGAACCAGCAATCGGTAGATTTCTCCGGAAATCAGCGCGATAATCAGCGCTGTAAAGAGTAAGTGTGCATCAAAGGTTGAAGCCGCCCATGCGGAAACAGTTGCGTCTCCATCCTGATAGGCACCAATGATATTGGTTGTGAAAAATGCAGCAAGTGCTATAATTCCTGCAGGAGTCCCATCAATTTTGTAGCTGTTTACAAGAGAGCTTGACACACCATAGCACGCAACCAAAGCGACGATTCCATAGGTGGCGTTCATGATAATTCCTTCAAATGCATTCCAATTTTCGCCAAAGGTATTGGTCATAAAATTGAGATAGGCTTCCACAGGGAATTCGGCGATGATCATAGAGAATGCACCGAGGATCAGAAGCGGCATAACCATAACGATACCGTCACGCAGAGCGATGAGATGTCTTTGCGCTCCCATTTTGGAAGCGATGGGCAAAAACTTTTCTTCCATAAAGTTTTGCTTACTAGTCATTAAGATCCAACCTCCTTTAATGATTCTTTTTTAATAAACTTACGAATTAACACTTTGGTATTTTGCAAACGCATTTGCAAAGATCTTTTCTCCATTTACAAGCGCATAATCTGTGAAGTCAATGGTGTCAATAACAGCAATTTTTCCGCCGTATTCCTTCTGAAACCGTGGCATATGATACCTCACCTGAGGACCCAGCAGCAGAATGTCTGTACGCTCAAGCCGATCGCCTGCCTTATCAAAGGGAGCAGCATCAACATCAGCACTGATTCCCTTTGCTTCTGCAGCTTCTTTGATCCTGTCAATGAGCATGCCCGTAGACATTCCTAAGTTGCACAATAATGTAATGGTAAGCATTCAAACCGCCCCCTCTTTCATCGTTTTGTATAAATGAATGAATTCTTCCGCCATATCCCGCATCAGCATCGCTGCTGTCAGATGATCCTGCGCATGTACCATCAGAAG
>JAQSXD010000369.1 GCA_029266295.1 Bacillota bacterium
CGTGCCAATTGTCATAGGCTGAAATAAAGCATCATAGTTACCTTTCATCATAAATTACCTCTCCTTATCATTTTGTTACCGCGGTATACTTAACCAGCTCAATTGTATACCGCGGTATACCTTTTGTCAATAATTTAACTTAGTATTTTGCAGTATCAAATAATATGGTATAATTTCTTTATGATTCCTGCCAACGGAGGGTAACTATGCTGGACAATATCAAACACACCATTCTGACAAAATCGATAGAACTGTTTATAAACAAAGGTTTCGACAATGTTTCAATCAACGAAATATGCAGCAGCTGCAACATCACCAAAAGAACATTTTACTATCACTATGACTCAAAGAACACATTGCTGCTGGATTATTTTACTTTAGCAAATGAAACCATTGACGCAACTTTAGATCAGATAGAAGAGGAAAAAACCTGGCTGGATAAATGCTGGAAGATAAAAGAGATCTATATCAGCAGCTTTGTCAAATTGAATGCCGACATCCTCAAAAACTTAATTAAGATCGATATGGAACAGAACAATCTCATGTTTGATTTCCATCTGAATGATTTTAATTCCAATGTAAAACGCATGAGGCAGCTCGTTATAGAGTATACCAGACGCGGGCAGAAAGCCGGCGAAATCAGCACCGCTCACACCGCCGAAGAATTGTCCCATTGTTTTTCTTCCGCTTTTTTAGGGCTTGCAATCAACTGGTGTTCAACCGGGGGCAATTACGATCTCGCATCCCAGGCCAAACGCTATTACGATATCATCTATCGCGGATAAAAAACGAGTTAAATCCTTTTATCAAGACAAAACAGGGCTAGCGCTATGTTAATCATAGCACCAGCCCTTATTGATTCCATTCGCCTTATGAACGGCAAGCAGGTAAATTCCTGCCTTACAAATGCCGCATGCAGATTCTTGCTGCTTTACGCCACCGCGATCAGGTAAATTCCGAATAGGATAAAAACTGATCCGATGATCTTGCACACCCAGACTACCGCCTTGATGGGGCAGCTATAAAAGGATTCAAAGGAGGAAATGGGGTAAGGAAAGATCAAAAATGCAACACCAGCTAAAACCTGCATGCAGTAGATCAACGTCATTCCCTTACCCAATACCACATTCAGCAAAATGCTGATGGCCGCTACAAAAATTGCAAGGTACATATATAGCTTGTACTTTTTATCCATCCGCACATACCGTTCCGTTCCCTCTTTACAGATTTCACTGCACACTGCAAATTCCCGGGTTAAAGCACTGGCCTTTATGCCGTCATCCTCAAATTTCTTTCCACAGTAAACACATTTATGCATCACGCAATACCCCTTTCTCCAGTTGAATCAATTTATTCATTCAGCAGCTTCGACTCGATCTCCGCAAGCCTGTCCTTCACATCCTGAATCCTGTCAAGAGACAAAACCTCAGCCAGTTCCCGTTCCATTTCTTCTTTGGAAAGCCTTCCAATCATATATTTTACTTTTGCAACCTGTGACGGCACCACGCTGAGCTCATCCACACCCATAGCGATCCAAAGCGGAACCAGCTTCGTATCCGACGCCGCTTCTCCGCAGATTCCCACATCCACGCCACTGCGAGCCGCATTTTCACAAACCATGCGGATACTCCTGAGCACCGATATATTAAAGCTGTCATATAGAGACTGTACCCGTTCGTTCATTCTGTCAGATGCAGTCGTATACTGAATCAAATCATTGGAGCCAACGCTGAAGAATGAAACTTCCTCAGCTAGTTTGTCGCTGAGTAGAACGGCAGCCGGAGTTTCAACCATGATCCCAACCGGGATATCAGCACGAAAGTCCGTACCTTCTGCCTTCAGTTCTTTCTTTGCCTCCTCGAGAATTTCTTTTGCCCTCAAAAGCTCTTCCAGATTAACAATCATCGGAAACATGATCTTCACATCGCCATAAACGCCTGCGCGAAGAATTGCCCGCAGCTGCGTCTTGAACACGTCCACCCGCTCCAGGCAAAGCCGGATGGCTCGATATCCGAGGAACGGATTGCTCTCTTTTGGAAGATCCATATATTCCAGCTGTTTATCACCTCCAATATCAAGGGTTCTGATGATCAATTCCTTACCCTGATTCATCTGCGCCATGGAGCGATAAATTTCAAATTGTTCTTCTTCCGTTGGATAATCCCGGTGATCCATGTAGATAAATTCCGTCCGGAAAAGGCCCACCCCGTCGCACTCATCACATTTAAAATTCGCAATGCTGTCCGAATCGCCGGAATTGATATTGACACGAACAGTTTTTCCATCAAGCGTCACCGCCGGCCGGCTTTTCACAGAATCAAACAGCGCTTTTTTTCTGCTTTCTTCTTCCAATCTGGCTTCAAACTCCCGTTTCTCCGCTTCACCAGGGCAAACGACCATCTTCCCTTCCTCGCCGTAGACCAGAACAGCATCTCCGGTAGAAACCGCAGCCCGAGCCCCTTTCACACCAACAATTGCAGGAATCCCCAGAGTCTTTGCCAGAATCACCGTATGTGAAGTAACGCCTCCAGTCTCCGTTACAATCCCTTTCAGAATCGACTTGTCCATCTTTATGGTATCAGCAGGCGTCAGATCTTCAGCAACAGCGATCAAGTCGCTGCCGAGAGACCGATCAAAACCCATACCGCGGTCAACCTTCTGAATCACAGCAATCAGCTCCGTACAGACGTTATTAATGTCCGTCGCTCTCTCTTTCAAATATGCGTCGTCCATCTTTTCAAAAAGTCCGGCTAATTCGGCCCGCTCCTGGTCAATGGCATATTCCGCATTCACCTTTTCCAAACGAATCCGGTTAAAAATTTGATCAAAAAATACGTCATCCGAAAGCATTTCGCGATAGGCCGCGAAGATGCCGGCCCCTTCTTCTCCCACTTCCGTTTCTGCCTTTTTCTCCAATTCCGCCAACTGAAGGTCGTATTTTTTTCTAGCTTCCTGGATTCTGGCAATTTCAGCCTCAGGTTCTTTCACCAGCCTCTTTTCAATGGCAATCTTCTGATTTTCTATTACGAACGCCGTTCCAGAAGCACAGCCCGCTGCGCCTGTCAGTCCCTGCAAAAGATTCATAGTCTCGATCCTCTCCCTTTTCATTTACTTCGATCCACGTACCGCATAGGTCTTAAATCCTTCCAGCACACCGGAAATTTGCTCATCGCTTAAAAGTACCGGTTCACCGGCAGCTTTGCAGCGATAATAAAGCTCCGACACAAATTCAATCTGCTGCGCCACATCAAAGGCATAGCCAATCTCTCCTCCACAAGCCAGCAGTCCATGGTTACCAAGGAGGCACGCATACCGATCCCCCATGGTTTCCAGTGCAGACTCCGCCAGATCATAGGTTCCAAACTGTACATATTTACTGCAGGGGACATCTTTTCCAGCATATCCCACAAGATAATGCAAAGGCTCAATGCTCCAATTCAGGCAAGCCAGCGTGGTAGCAAATCTGGAATGGGTATGAACTACCGCATTGATGCCGGGTCGCTTCAGATAGAAAATCCGATGCATATCGTATTCACTCGAAGGCTTTCTCTTTCCGTCTACAAGGTCGCCGCCCGGCGTTAGCACAACGACGTCCTCCGGTTTTGTTTGATAATAATCCAGCCCGCTGGGGCTGATAGCCATTAAATTCTCAGCCGGATTATAGATGCTGAGATTTCCAAAGGTTCCTACCGAAAGGCCTGTTTCAATCAGCTTTTTCCCATATTCAACAATCTGTTCTCTTTCTTGTTGCAATATCATATCGTTACCTCCTCGTAATCTTTTTTATACACAATTCTCCGCAAGGAGAAGTTCATTCTACTTAAAGTCTATCTAATAGGCATATTCTTCTACATCATTTAGCTACATCATTTGGTTCTTTTACGTATCTTTCTATCATATTTTGTTCCGCAGCAAATTCCGTTACAGCATTTCCTTTTTTAAAGCATGATCGTTGACAATCCTGTCCGTGACACCGTCTCTGATGATTTTCCCAACCTCTTTCATTAGCATAAAGGGGGATTTAGGAATGGCATCTACCGTCTGTCCTGCAATATGTGGGGTCAAAAGAACGT
>JAQSXD010000370.1 GCA_029266295.1 Bacillota bacterium
CCACATTGACATTCTCTATATTCTCCAAACGACAATGCTAGGAGGCATCAGCTCTTTGTCCGTTAGCATCGGTTGATGGGTGGTATGTAAATGCTGTGGAAGCAAAACAGCCCTATCCTCCTATATCTACTCATGGGGACTCTCATTTTTCCCAAACATGATTTGTGCCTTGATTGTTGTGATCACGGAAGCGCTTTTTTATCTTTTCTGGAATAGTATCTTTTGGGCGATATTTTTCAATATTGTATTTGGAGGAATCCTGATTTGGAAAATCATCCTGTATGTGATTTTCCTACGTGAAGTAGCCTTCCTAAAAGGTGGCAAGCTATTGGGCGCTTTTATAATGATTTCGATAATCATTGCCATCTTAGCTGTACTAAATGCAAATGTCGGACTAAAAACACCTATCCTCTAACGTCTCACAAAATGAGAAGAACCGGTATAGCAACTCGGCTATACCGGTTCTTTAACCACGTTATCCATACTCGTTTATTCATTCCCTAGCCTTAACATTTCATCAATACATTTTCTCGCTTTGATAATTTCATCATGATTTAAATGGATTTCTTCCCCACCAGTACCCTTCACGCATCGGTATACATCAGCAAGTGTAGTCAGCTTCATATTATTGCAAACGCAGTCCCTTGACAGAGGATAGAACTTTTTGTCCGGGCATTTAAATTGCAGGTGCTGAACAATGCTGTTCTCCGTTCCGATGATAAACTCTTTTGCTTCGCTTTTTTCTGCGTAAGACATGATGCCGGTCGTGCTTCCAACATAATCAGCAAAAGCTGTTACCGTTGGATGGCATTCGGGATGTAGCAGAAGTAGCGCATCTGGATGAGATTTGCGCGCTTTTTCAACATCTTGAGCCCTCATACGCACATGGGTCGGACAACCACCTTGTACAAGCTTAAAATTCTTATCAGGAACCTGCTTTGCAACCCAGTCACCGAGATTGCAATCCGGAACAAACAGAATATTGGGATTTTCAATTTTCCGTACAATTTTAACCGCAGAAGAGGAGGTCACGCAAACGTCGCAAACGGTTTTTAGATCAGCCGTAGTATTGATATATGCCACAACGGTATAATCGGGATACCGATCTTTCATCTGTAAAATCAGCTCTTTATCTATCTGGTCCGCCATTGGACAACCTGCTTCAGGGTGAGATAGCAGAACCGTTTTATTTGGTGATAGAATTTTTACCGTTTCCGCCATAAACCTAACACCGCACATGAGCACCGTTTTCTGTGGTGCCGTTGCCGCTTGCTCGCTCAATCCGAAGGAATCACCAACATAATCAGCAACCTCCCAGATATCATGACTTTGGTAGGCATGCGCAAGAATACAGATATCGTTTTCTTTTTTCAGCCGCAAGATCTCGTCCTGCATATCTCGTGTGGTCATCTTCATTTACCTCAATGTTCCTCATGATCTAAGTCAGGAAACTGATTTGGATCATATGCAATCCGGTTCTTATCGTAATAATCCTTTACAGCAATTTTGATTGCTTCTTCTGCAAGCACGGAACAGTGCATTTTATGAGCTGGGAGCCCTTCGAGAGCCTCAGCGACTGCTTTGTTGGTTAGTTGCAGTGCGTGGGCAAGAGGTTTTCCTTTGATCATCTCAGTTGCCATAGAACTGGAGGCAATGGCCGAACCGCAGCCAAATGTTTCAAACTTCGCGTCGTCAATGATATCGTCTTTGATTTTCAGATAGATTTTCATGATGTCACCGCATTTGGCATTGCCAACTTCACCGACTCCATCCGCATCCTCAATGACACCGACATTTCTTGGATTCATAAAATAATCCATTACTTTTTCACTATATAATGCCATAACGATTTCCTTCCCTTAAAGCATGAATTGTTTTTTCCCAGACACCAAGTCCCGCCAAACAGGTGACATGTTCCGTAGGTATTCTACCTCCTCTGTAACAACTTTCAGAAGATAATCTATTTCTTCTTCCGTATTCGATTCACAAAGAGACAAGCGAAGTGAACCATGTGCAATCTCATGCGGTCTGCCTATGGCGAGCAGGACATGACTTGGATCAAGCGAACCTGAAGCGCAAGCAGAACCAGATGAGGCACAAATGCCTTTCCTATCAAGCTGCAGAAGCAGTGCTTCCCCCTCAATTCCCTCAAAGCAGAAATTCACATTTCCCGGAAGCCTATGTTCGAGGTCCCCATTTAAAATGGAATGAGGTACTTTTGAGAGCTCTTCAATCAGCTTGTCACGAAGTGCCGATACCTTTGCGGAGTTCTCGTCCATATGCGTACAGGCGTCCTCAAAGGCTGCCGCCATACTAATGATACCGGGAATGTTTTCCGTTCCAGGACGATTACCGCGTTCCTGCGACCCACCCTCAATGATTTTTGTGAGCAAAATTCCCTTCCTAGAATAGAGCATACCAACGCCTTTTGGCCCGTGAAACTTATGCGCAGCCAATGATAGCATATCGATGTTCTGCTCGTTTACATTGATAGGGAGATGAGGTGCTGCCTGTACCGCATCTGTATGGAACAGCACGCCTTTTTCTTTACAGATAGCTCCAATTTCAGCAATTGGCTGTATGGTTCCGATTTCGTTGTTGGCATACATAATCGTGACAAGGCAAGTTTCCTCACGGATGGCAGATGCAACCTGCTGGGGAGTGACGATGCCATTTTCGTGAACATCAAGCAGCGTAATTTCAAAGCCCTGTTTTGATAGCTTATCCAATGTGTGTAGCACTGCATGATGCTCAATCTTTGTTGAAATGATGTGCTTTTTCCCCTTTTTTTCTCCGAGCACGGCGGCGGAAAGGATTGCTTGATTGTCGGCTTCGCTGCCGCCGGATGTGAATGTGATCTCCCTTGCTTCGCAGCCTAAGTGTTGAGCCATGATTTCTCTGGCTTTTTGTAAAGCTTCGGCAGCCTCCTGACCAACGGAATGAAGGCTGGACGGATTTCCATAAAATGTATCCATGAATGGGAGCATGGCATCAATTGCTACTCGGCTCATCCGCGTGGTAGCTGCATTATCTGCATATACTTTCACAATAGTATCCTCCTTATTTATACGTCTCCTGGATTTTAATATATTTAACTTTTGAGACTTCATCAGCAAGATCGGTGTTTGATAGGAACTAATAATAATTTAAAAAAGCTATTGACTATTACGTTACGTCATAGCTTATGATATAGCTTGCAAGGGGGACGATGCGAATGAACACAAACGAAGTGGCCAGCCTGACTGGTGTAAGTGTGCGCACACTTCATCATTATGACAAAATAGGCCTTTTGAGCCCATGCCGTAATCCGGATAACGGCTACCGAGCCTATTCCGAAAGAGATTTGGATTTGCTGCAGCAAATTCTCTTTTTCAAAGAGTGTGGGTTTCCCCTTGCAAAAATTCAAAAGCTGCTTAGCAGCCCATCATTCGATCGAGATAGGGCGTACGCGTTGCAGAAAAAATACCTTCTGCATGAAAAGAAACGCATAGACGCCATGCTAAACACGTTGGAAAATTCAATCAAGTTTTCAAAGGGGGAAACAACAATGACGCAAAAAGAAAAGTTCAGCGGCTTTGATTTGTCCCATAACCCATATGAGGATGAAGCTCGTCGCCTTTACGGTGATGATGCGGTGGAGCAAATCAAAACATATATCGAGAGTAAGTCTGCCGATGAGCAGAATGCCATTGCAAAAGGTATGGATGATCTGTTTATCGAACTGGCTTCCATCCGCAAAGAAGAACCGGATTCTGAAACAGCTCAACAAGCAATGGACAGAATGTATCACTACTTTAATCAGAATTTTGGTTATCAGTATTCCCTAGAGGCCTTTGCAGGTGTGGGGCAACTATACATCTGTGACCAACGGTTTACGGAAAATATAGATCGATACGGTGATGGTCTCTCCCTATTTCTTTCCAAAGCCATGCGTATCTATGCAGAAAAGCAGCAATAAATCAAGACAATCAGTAACAGCGACATGGATTTCGTTCCATGTCGCTGTATTCATCTGTTCAAAAGTGCTGCTGCAGAAAATCTCAAATTACCTATT
>JAQSXD010000371.1 GCA_029266295.1 Bacillota bacterium
AAGCAGACCCGCAACGGCCATGAACGGTAGCTTGGGAGATGGCGTTTCGATCAGCCTTTCCACGAGCGTGTCCTACCTGCCTGATGATCAAGGGAATATTGCTTATCGGGCGGCAGAGAAAATGATTCAGGAGTACGGAAAGGGCCGCGTTGGAACGCTTCAGATCGGCATTGACAAACGGATTCCAGTGGCTGCCGGACTGGCGGGAGGCAGTGCCAATTGTGCGGCGGTTCTGCATGGAGTTAATCAACTTTGGGATCTGGGTCTCGACCTAGAAACCCTTATGAAGCATGGCACCGCATTGGGTGCAGATGTGCCGTTTTGTCTGGCTGGGCAGGCAGCGCTCAACGAGAACTTAGATTTACATAAGGACCCGCTTGCCGGAACCTGTGCCGCAGCATCAGGAATTGGGGAAAAGCTCGAGCAGATTTCTCCCATGAGAGCCTGGGTATTGCTGTCGAAGCCATCCATCAGTGTATCCACCGCGCAGGTCTATGGAGGACTGAACCTGGAAGAGATCAAAAACCGCCCAAACACTGCTGAATTAAAGGCGGGATTGCGAGAAGGGAACTACTATAAAATTTCAAAAAATATGACGAATGTACTTGAAAATTATAGCCTAAAAGAGTATCCTGTTATTGTGTATACAAAGAACAAGATTGAGCAGGAGGGCAAGGCTTACAAGGTATTGATGAGCGGAAGCGGCCCCACCGTGTTCGCACTTTACACCAGCAAAAGAAAAGGTGAAGCGGCATATTCGAAGCTTAGACAGTTAAACCAAGAGACCTTTTTTGTAAAAGCACTATAATTGGGTTGGATATCATTCTGCAGCCTGATTGGATTAAAACAATACGGAAATATCGTGATTTACAAAGCGGTATTTTCGATCTTATTAAAAGAGGAAATGAGAATGCTTAATTTTGATATTCAAAGTCACAGACCGCTGAGAGAAATTGTATATGAAGAGCTGAGAAACCTCATTCTCACAGGCAAGATCAAACCCGGCACTAGGATGATGGAAATAGAGCTTGCTGAGGATATGGGTGTCAGCCGTACCCCCATCAGAGAAGCCATTAGAAAGCTTGAAAAAGAAGGACTCGTGGTCATCGAACCGCGAAAAGGAGCTTACGCTTCCGAAGTGTCCATTAAGGATATGGAAGATATCCTCGAAGTAAGAGCAAACCTGGAAGGCCTTGCAGCATATTATGCAGCCGAAAGAATGACCGAGGCGGAAAAGATAATCCTGGCTGAGACCAGTGAGAAATTCAAGCAGGCGGTTATCGAGGGAAATATGGCGGACATGATTTCTTCGGATACGAAGTTTCACCATCTCATCGTAGAATCCAGCCGAAATAACCATTTGATTCATATGGTCGAGCAGCTCCAGGAGCTAGTCCTCAGATTTCGTTACATCTATTATAAGGATTTTAAGCGAGCGGAGGAAATGATACCGGAACATAAACGCATCTATGAGGAAATAGCGAATGGAAATGGCGCCAACGCCAGATTTGAAGCCTTCAATCATATCGATAAGCTGAAGGATATGATCATGGAGGATGGCAATTTTAGATAGACTAAAACAGCAAATAAGCTCAAACAGAAAACCGGATAAAACAGCAAAATAAACTCAAATCGAGCATAAGGTTAAAACAAACAAATATTTGACAGCAGGCTTGTTCAGCCGCCTTACAGGCAGCTAGACAGGCTTTTTTTCTTTTTTGCAGGCTTTGTTGATTCGATTAAAATCCAGAAAACCATAGATACACCAAATAACTATATCAATTTCTAAATAATCTATTGACAAATCAGAGCGGTAAGCATAGAATAAAGTTAAATTACATATAAATCAGATAGATATACTATGATATATAAACAAGGGGGAAATAAAAATGAGTAAAATTGCAAAGAACCTGACAGAGCTGATCGGAAATACACCTCTGCTTGAGCTGGCCAACTACGGGAAGTCCGTCGGTCTTGAAGCGGAAGTGCTGGCGAAACTGGAGTACTTTAACCCTGCATCCAGCGTTAAGGACAGGATCGGATACGCAATGATCAAAGATGCAGAGGATAAAGGCCTGATTAACAAAGACACTGTAATTATTGAACCGACCAGCGGAAATACAGGAATTGCACTGGCATTTGTTGCAGCTGCAAAGGGATATCGGCTGATCATCACCCTGCCTGAGACTTTCAGCGTTGAGCGGAGAAATCTTCTGAAGGCACTGGGTGCTGAACTTGTTTTGACACCTGGAGCCGAGGGAATGCCAGGAGCCATCAAGAAGGCAGAGGAACTGGCTGCCCAGACACCGAATTCCTTTGTCCCGCAGCAGTTTAAAAATCCGGCAAACCCGGAAATTCACAAAAAAACCACTGCAGAAGAAATTTGGAGAGACACCGACGGCAAGGTTGATATCTTCATCGGCGGTGTAGGTACCGGCGGAACCATCTCAGGCGTAGGTGCAGTATTAAAGGAAAGAAATCCAGACGTTCAGATTATCGCAGTGGAACCCTTTGACTCTCCCGTATTGTCCGGCGGAACCAAAGGACCTCACAAGATTCAGGGCATCGGCGCCGGTTTTGTACCAGATGTATTCAATAGAGATGTTGTGGATGAAATCTTCAAGGTCAAGAATAATGACGCTTTTGATACCTCGAGAAAACTTGCTAAGACAGAAGGCTTGCTGGTGGGAATCTCCTCCGGAGCTGCAGCCTTCGCAGCGACACAGGTTGCAAAGAGACCTGAAAATAAAGGAAAGACCATTGTCGTGCTGCTTCCTGATACGGGAGAAAGATATCTCTCCACAGAGCTCTTTCAGTAAGGGCAGTGTTGATTTAGCTTTTACAGTAAGGGCAGCACGGATTTAATGGAAGGGAATGAAAAGAAACTGAGGCTGTGTTTCATCAAGAAGCACAGCCTTTTCGCTGATTAAGTTGCACTGGACAACTGCCAAAACACAAGCAAAACGTGGTGTATCTTGTAAAAGGAGGGTATAATGATTATACACGTAAATCAAATGTTGCAGTTTAATGCTCTATAGCGAAAGGAGTAAAACGGATTGGGAAAGAAAAGAAAATACATACTGCTGGTCTTTTTTTTGATTGTCTTTGCACTCTCGTCTCTTTTACTACTACAGCAGTTCACGGATGAGTTTGGGTACCGCGCCATGCAAGAACGATTAAAGGCTCAGACCGCAGAGGAACCGGAAAACGCTGGAGAAGGTCAGGGGCAAAAGAACGATGCGGGAGGCGATGGTTCTCACCGGGTGATCCTCCCCCGATACCGCGAAGTTTACGAGAATAACAGAGAGTTTGCCGGATGGATCAGCATTGCCGGTACCATGATCGACTATCCTGTGATGAAGCCGGAGACGGATAATGATTATTATCTCGCCCATAGTCCAGAGGGAACAAAAAGCAAGTACGGAGCAATTTATCTTGATGTGAACTCTGACCTGAACAACGAAAAAACGAATTACCTGATCTACGGACATTATTTTCGAGATGGCAGCATGTTCGGCAGCCTTCAGAATTATAAGGAAGAGACTTATTTTAAAGAACACCCATATATCGAATTTGACACCATCTATGAAGAGGCCACCTATGAAATTTTGGCGGTTTTTTTATCAAAGGTGTATCAGAAAAATCAAGATGTATTTAAATACTATCAGTATACGGACATCACAACCCAGCCGGAGTTCGAAACCTACGTATCCGAGATAAAGAAGCTGGCACTTTATGACACTGGGATTGATGCGCAATATGGGGATTCGCTCATTACCCTGTCGACCTGCGATTACTGGACAGAAAACGGCAGAATTGCGGTGGTGGCAAGAAAAGTCACGAGACAATAGGATTGCGCACACCGGGGAGCTCCTGATTCAAGTTCACGGGAAATTGACGGAGCAGATCAGCAATGGCTGCCCAAATTATTTGTCATAACAAGCCCTCTTAGAGAATACATTATAGCAACGAACAGTAGAACGAACTGTAGATAGAGGGGGATAATGCGATGACGTACGAAAAAAACCCGTTAGAATTTGAAGGGATTCCGG
>JAQSXD010000372.1 GCA_029266295.1 Bacillota bacterium
GATGGCCATCTGTACTGCTTCCGAACCAGTCACCTGAACTTTGACTGCTTCTGCACAAGGCACATCCCGGATGATTGCCTCTGCAAACGAGATGTCATCTTCGCCGAATAGACAGTTGGAGCCTACTATTGTGGCTGAATTTTCAATGAGATCAACCAATCCTTTGGCAAGTACCGGATGGGCGTGGCCCAGAATGCTCGGCCCAAAGGCATCGTTAAACTGAACATACTCATTGTCGTCCACATCCCAAATCCGTGATCCCGATGCCCTTTTAATAAAAACTTTGTGGGGCGTTACATCAAAGGGTTCTCTGAATTTGGAATGACCTCCGGGATATAATTCATCAAATCGTTCTGACAGCACCTTGCTTTTCTCTTTGTTAAACATACTGTACCTTCCTTTCTTCCCTTAGGAAGCTGTGATTTAATGGAGCGTGCAGACGGTCGAGAAAAATGAACCGATCAGATGTGCACACAGAATTAATCAACACTTCCCTAAACGAAAAAAGCAAAGACACTCATCGAAAGCGTCTTTGCTTAAACATTTTGTATATTAGGATTTTAACTGCAGGAAGCAGATACGAATAGAATAAAACGGAACAGTTTATAAATTAAAAAATATAAATATTGTTGAGAGCATGATGATCCGCCGTAAAAAAACCTTGATTCAATAGAGTGCTGGAAGGTCCTCCCAAGAACTTCTTGAGCAGCCGATTCATATGGGATTGATCGCAGAATCCCGAATGAAAGGCGATGTCACACAGGGAATCGGAGGAATTTGCGATGAGAAAAACTGTTGTTTGGAGTTTAATAATTTCATCAAGGTACTTTGGCGAGAGGCCCACGTAATCTCGAAACAGATGGTTGAGATATCGTGTACTGTAATGAACCTCTTCAGACAGCGTATTGAGATTCACCAGACCCTTTGATTCTACCATCCTCTGAACGCAATACTGTACAATCTTATACTTTTCATGTCTTTTGACATTGCTGATGAGTAAATTTTCAAGAATTGCGACTCTCTCTTGAGAAGAAGAAGCTCGATAAAGCTGCACGTTAAGATCTCGTTCTTTCACCATATGTGCACTCAGTGGAATTTGCTGGGCTAAAATCTGAAAGGGGTCAATGTCAAAAAACATTCTAAACGCACCCGGATGAAACCGTATCCCGATGACATGCCGATTCTTCACTGCAAGCAAACCGCTGAATTTCAGTGCTGTTCCGATAATGTAGGATTTATACTCGTCATCTGTTTTGATAAAAACAAGGTCCATACATCCGTCGGGAATGATTGGAATGGAGACATTTTTTGACGCGCTGGTATGCAGCTCATAGAAATAGGCCACATATTTTGAAACGGTCTTATCTTTTGGCTGATATTCTCTGTAGAAGGTAAGATTTGCATCGAATCCAGGCTGCAGAGACAAGTAATGACTGAGATTTTTCTGTATCTCATGTTCTGTAAACTTCGTTTGAAAACTGTAATCTCTCATGAAAAACACCGCCTCATCCTGATGCAGTCCATTCGTCGGACGCGTATAATAAAAAAAGCAAAATCGCTCAAAGCGACGTTGCTTTTCAGTCATTAAAATTGCATCTTAGATATGATAAAAATCTAATAATCGCAATATTCAAATTTTTATCATTATACCATACGAAATCAGTAGTGTATAGTACGAAATCCTTGCGCAGCTCTGGTAATATCTACAAGCCTACGATCTGTATTATGCGCAGATAGAATGAGAAATAATAACTTCGAATTATTTCTCGATATAACTTGACCTAGTGTTGTCAGGTTTGATCGATATAATAGAACCTATCATTGATACCACAGAAAAGGAGTTTTTATATGAAAGTATTAACCAGATCAGGTGAATTAGAATTGCCAGCATCCATCGCCTCTTTTTTCCAGGCTTCCGTAGAATATGATGAAGAACTGCTCGCCGGGTGCTTTGCTGAAGAAGCAATCCTTCAGGATGAGGGCATGGAATACCGCGGCCCTGCTGAAATCAGCAGGCATATTATCAAAGCAAACCGAGATGCTGCTGTAACAAAAGAACTGATCGACTTCAAGGAGAAGGAAGGTGTTCCTGTTGCCACCGCCATGTTGTCCGGTGATTTTGAAGGAAGTCCTCTCCCGCTTGATTTTCATTTTATCCTCTCAGGAGACAAAATAAGGTCGCTCGACATCACGTTATCGGAGCCAGAGCTGTAGAAGCAAGATGATCAACCCAATTTACAGGCCACTTTTCGTAAGTAAAACCGTGTTCTGCATGATCGCCCTCGAATTTACAATTTTAATTCATAGGTATATAATTAATATGAATATCAATAACCAGAATCGTTTGGAAAAGCAGGTAATCCCGCGAACCAGACCCTTCGGAGAGGAATTTATTATGAAACTATATATCCGTCAAAAGATTTTTTCATGGGCCGATCGGTTCACTGTTAAGGATTCTATTGGATCCGATAAGTATTTCGTCGAAGGAGAACTCTTCTCCTGGGGCAAAAAGCTTCATGTTACTGATCGTAATGGGAATGAGGTTGCCTTCATTCAGCAGAAAGTTTTCAGCTTCCTGCCGAAATTCTTTGTTTTTGTAGATGGAAGACAAGTAGCTGAAATCATTAAAGAGTTCACTTTTTTCCGTCCCCGATACAGTATTGAAGGACTAGGCTGGGATATCAGCGGAAGCTTCATGGCTCACGATTATGAAATCACCCAGCACGGACGTCCCATCGTGACAATCCATAAGGAATGGATGACTTGGGGCGATTGTTACGAGCTTGATATCGCAGAGGGAAAAGATGAGATTATCGCTTTGGCAGTTGTGCTTGCCATTGACTGTGTAATGGATGCAGCGTCTGCAGGGGCCTCAGCCGGTTCCAGCGGCAGCTAATCCTCTTCCGTCCTGAGTTTTTCCATCCGCTGCTTCACATCCGGAGTCAACGCATTGATCAGATAATTGGGATCTCTGCGCTGCAGCTCCGGATGTTGCTGTCTTAGTCTTTCACTGGCCGCCTCTATTTCTTCCTTCAATTCTCTGGCTGACAAAAGCGCGCAGCCGGAACCTCTTATGATCAACTGCTGCAAACCGTCAGAGGTTGCAACAGTAATATCATATTTCTTCTTATTGTCATGGGCGAACTTCTCAATGTACTGATCTGCCGTCTGTGCTTCTTTCGTAAACACCACATGAATATTAAAGTAATCGATCAGGTCTTCGTGATGCCTCTGAACGCGATAAGCGTCAAACACAACGATGATCTCACAGTTTCGGATTCCCTGATAGTTGCTGAGCGCATCCAGCAGCTTCATTCTGGCGCCCTCCATGTTATCATCCACCAGCTCTTTTAGTTCCGGCCATGCGTGGATAATGTTATAGCCGTCCACCAGCAAATACCGATCTCTGGGCCCACGATTCTGTTCTCCGAATCCAGAACTGCCTGCACCGAAGAGGCCGCCTGAGCTGTCAGGTCTGCCGTCGGCGTTGCCAGCACCACCCGAACTACTATAACTACTCGAGTCACGAGAACCTGACACCGATTCATAATAGCTCTCATGTGCAGTTTTCCGCCGTTTCCATGCAGACTTCCTGCCCTGATTCGCGTAGAAGGTCCTATTCATGATCCTGTCAATCTCATCCAGACCGATCCATTCTTCTCCCTTATATGCTGTCGCCCCGGACCCATCTGAATCATGGGCGTCCTGTTTTTCCTTCAGGAAGCTTTCCACATGCATATAATCCTTCACTTCAAACCATTCCACGAGGAAACCAGAACCATTGGCGCAGAATACAGAGCCTGTTGGATTGCTGAGGTCATTCTCAGGATCATACCCGATCTGATCCAAAACCTCCTCGGTATTATGGCAGACAGCGTATCCCTGCAATGTACAAAAAAGCCGTCCCAGGCCTTTTGTATAGGAAGAAACCTCTTTTTGATAGTTTCTGAGTCGAATTACCGGAGCTCTTCCTGTCAGAACCGCCGTTTCTCCATCTGTAGCTATGATTTCGCTGGTTCCAGACATCTGCTCAATATCGGTCAT
>JAQSXD010000373.1 GCA_029266295.1 Bacillota bacterium
TTATTATAGCACAAATCTCATTATTTTACTGAAAAAAGTACGTTGGCGCTTCTGTGCTAATAAGTGCTCTGCTGACAGACCAATAAAACGTACGCTTTTAGAATCTTGCGTCTTGTCAATAATCACTGTAACAGACTTTTTACAGGATAACGGATATTTCCCGGCGTTTTGATGAAGTTCCTCTGAAAGAAGGTAAAATAATATGACGACTTATCTCATTATTACACTCCGTATTGCTACTGTTATGGCATTGTTCCTTTTTCTGATCCTAAAAACAGGAAGACGTAAAATCAGCGAACTTCCGGTCTATGATTTCCTTTCTATCATCGTCATCGGAAGTGTTATAGGCGCAGACATTGCCGAACCGGATGTTCCCCATCTCCCCACTTTATACGCAGTGGTCCTTATCGTTGCGCTACAATACCTTGTGAGCTGTATTCTTTTATATCATAAAAAAATAGCCCGTAAGATCACCTTCGGCCCAACCGTTGTAATTCAGAATGGTCAGTTCATCAAATCCAACATGAAGCGGCTCAAATATCCGGTGGAGAACATTATGATGGCTCTCAGGGAAAAGGATATCTTTGATTTGAATGAGGTTGAATTCGCCATCGTTGAGGGCAGCGGCAATCTCAGCGTATTAAAAAAGCCAGAATTCCTGCCGGTAACGCCATCAGACATGAAGCTGAAAACGGAACAGAAGAATCTGGCTGTGCCCCTTATCATCGACGGCAAGCTTCAGGAGAGCAATCTCAAACAGCTGAAACATGATAAAGCTTGGCTTACAAAGCAGCTGGCACAATTTGATGTTCATAATTTCAGCGATATCTTTTTTGCAGACTGTACTCCAGAAGGGAAATTGTTTGTATCGAAAATGGCAGAGACTGATAATTTTAATGACAAATTTGATCTTTAAAAATCCGGGTAAAATGCCTTTGCAAGGGATTCAACGGTATAAGCCATTCTGTCCCCGGGCAGAACACTTTCCAGCGTGATTACAGCAAACCGCTCCTTTTTTACGCAGTCGAGCTGCGCAAGTGCCGGATCGCTTTTGATGGCGTCAATTTTCTCCCCAAGGGACGGAGAATCATAGTCATGGATTAAGATAATATCGGGATTACGCTTGAGAACTTCCTCGTAGCTCACAGTAGTCCACTGCTTCTCGGTAATATCATCAAAGACATTCTTTCCGCCTGCTTTTTCAATGAGCAGCGTTTCAAAGTTTGTGCCGGTACAGGTGAACACTCCCTCTCCCCCGCTGTCATAGACCAGTACCTTGACAGGGGTCTGATCCTTGACCTTATCTTCTACCGTATCAATTCTGGCCTTCTGGTCATCAACGAATGCCTTGGCCCGATCTTCAATCTGAAAGATCATCCCAAGGTCTGTTATTTCCTGATAAATCTGGTCCAGCGTCGTTGCACTGTTCTTATAGGTTGTCATGCCGTATTGCGCCAGCTCATCCACATCAAGGCCCTCACCACCGAATTCCCAGTCGATGCCGTAAATAAAATCGGCTCCGCTGCTCACCACAGCTTCTCTTGTGGCCGAGGTATAGTTCAGCTCCGGAATCTTGGAATACGCTTCCTCATATTCGGGCAGCGGTCCTCTGCTGTGATTGTCCAGCGTATTTCCGATGATCTTATCACCCAGACCCAGTGCCACAAATAATTCACTGCAGTTTGGTCCAAGGGTCAATACCTTTTGGGGCAGTTTTTCGATGGTAATTTCTCTTCCATAATTGTCCAGTGTCACTGCCGCATAGTCATTTGCAGCTTCACCGCCATCTCCCGTATCTGCGGGGCTGCTTCCGCCGCAGGCGGTCAGCACAGGCATCATCGCAAGAACTGCAGCAAGCAGCATCAAGATAACTTTCTTTTTCATTTCAATTCTCCTTCTCTTTCAATGCTTCTTTTATGATCATTTTTATATTGCTATAGCTTTGACTGCTATTGTTGTGCCAGATTCAAGCTGCCCGGCAGGAACGTGATGGAGATTTTCCCGGTGACAGGATGAAGCCTGACATCAGCCCGGATACCGTAAACCTCATAAATAATCTCCGGTGTCAGGATTTCTTCCGGGGTTCCGGTTCTGCTGATCCGCCCTTCCTTCAGTACGTAGAGGCGATTGCAGTACAGTGCGGCGATATTCAGATCGTGAATGGCCGAAAGTACCGTCACGCCCAGACTTTTTACCAAATCAAATATCTGAAGCTGATAATAGATATCCAGGTGATTGGTCGGTTCGTCCAAAATCAGAAAGTCCGTCTGCTGCGCCAGCACTCGTGCCAGCAATACCCTCTGCTTCTCTCCTCCCGAAAGGTGCAGGTAGTTCCGCTTTGCCATATCCTGCATGCCAATCTGCGCGAGGGACTGCATGACGATTTCCTTGTCCCTGGCAGAATCTCCGTCAAACAGCTTTTTATGGGGGCTCCTCCCCATGGCCACAATCTCTTCTACTTTAAAATCAAAGGGGACGAAATTCTCCTGTCCTACAACACCTAATTTCGCAGCTGACTTCTTATAACTCATCTGATAGAGATCTTCCCCATCCAGCTCTGCGGCTCCGCTATCGGGATTCAGGGCACGATACAGGTTTTTCAGCACCGTGGACTTTCCGCTTCCGTTGGGACCAATAATCCCCACAAAGTCTCCCCGGCTGACATTCAGGCAGATATCTTCAATAATGTTTTTATCGTAATAAGCAAAGCTTAAATCGCTAACCTTCAGTCTCATCTCCATACTCCCATCATACCTTTGTGTTTTTCTTCAGCAGCCAGATAAAAAACGGTCCTCCGAACACAGCGGTCAACACCCCAAGGGGCAGTTCTGCCGGTGCGATGACCATCCTGGCAGCCACATCAACCCATACCACCAGGATACCGCCAAGCAGCGCGCAGACTGGAAAGACCCGCTTATGATCCCCGCCCACCAAAAGACGCGTAATATGAGGAACCATTAGCCCTACGAAGCCAATTGCACCGCTGACCGCAATGGTTGTGCCCGCCAGGAGAGACGAGACCAGTACCAGCATCTTCTGTATCCGACGCACGTTGATTCCAAGGGTTCCGGCTGTTTCATCCCCCAGCAGCAGGGCATTCAAAGCCCTATAGTTGAGCATAAGAATTACCATGCAGATGATGGTTGTTACGAAAGGCAACGTCAAATACGCCCACTTTGCGCCTGCCAGACTTCCCGACATCCAAAACGCTGCATTATGCAACCCCAGTGCATTGGGTGCGCTCAGGGTAATCATCTTTGTGATCCCATCCATGATCATGGATATCGCCACCCCTGATAAGAGCAGCTGCGTAATATTGATCCTGCCTTTTACTCTTGAGATGCTGTAGACCAAAATGATGGTCATGGCTGCACCCAAAAAGGCACTGATGGATAATGCATAAGTTCCTAAAAATGCGAAGACTCCAAAGAGCATTCCAAGGGTTGCGGTCGCGGCTGCGCCCGAGGAAACTCCCAGAATAAAAGGATCTGCCAGATGATTTCTTACCAGCGCCTGCATAGCGGTACCGGTCATCGCCAAAGATGCGCCGACCATCATCCCCAACAATACTCTGGGAAACCTGAGCCCCCATACGATATTCTCATCCAGCTGCTCCCAGGTCATGGCTATGTAATCTGTGAGAAAAGGAATCCTGCTTAATAGGATCTTTATCACATTGGACGGCGTAACACTGACCGGGCCAAGTCCAATGGCAAATACAATGGAAAACAACGCGACAATACTGAATAAAATAAGGATTGCAGGCATATTGGGATCTGTTTTATTAAGGATCTTTCCTATGGATTCATACCATCGTTTCACGTGATTCATCATTTACCCTCATGTAATCTAAGCGCTCATGTTTATTTCAAATTCAACTGTCACCGATTCAATATGCGGAAGGGCTCATTCCCTTATTCATGACAACCTCACCCCATACTGTCCAGTCCAATACCAATTATTGATGATACAGCACGTTGTAACACCGCGGCAAGCCGCTATGGGGGATATAAATTGAAGATTTATTAATGC
>JAQSXD010000374.1 GCA_029266295.1 Bacillota bacterium
TAACCTCCGCATATTCCGTCCCAGTCCAGAAGCTCGCCGGCAAAGTACAGTTTCGGCACCAACTTTGATTCCATTGTATTCAGATCCACTTCAGAAAGATCAATGCCTCCTGAAGTCACCTGCGCTTCCTTCCAGCCTTTCGTGCCAGATATGGGGATCACCCACCCCGTTAACAGTCTAGCGGTTTTAGAAAGCTCCTCTTTTGTCATCGTGTGAATCTTCCGGGTCTCATCCAGAGAAAGTTCTCCCAGGAGCACCGGACTCAGTTTTTTATGAACCATTCCCAGAAAAAATTCTGCCATAGTCCGTGAAGCCAAAGAGCTCACTCTGTGTTCCAGCATATTCAGAAGCGATGCTTCGTCATGCTCCGGAAACAAATTCATCCTGACGGTATCATCTTTCTGATAATATTTACTTAAATTAAAGATACAGATTCCGGACAGACCGTCCTCTGTAAACTGAATTTCTCCGTTTTCCACTGCAACGACGCTGCCCTCCCGCAGGAGTTCTGCCTGGCCTTTTGTTCTGACTCCCTTTAGAAGCCGGAAACATGCTTTTTCCGATACAAGCTGTACCAGTGACGGCATCGTCCGCACGATCGTATGTCCAAATTGTTTCGCGATTCTATATCCGTCACCGGTGGACCCGTACTGGGGCCCTGCTTTCCCGCCTGTGGCAAGAATCACTGCATCGGTGTAAAACGCATTCTTTCCGGCGGTGATCACAAAGCCAGTATTTTGCGTGTCAACGGCTTGGATGGCTTCTTTGCAAACAACCTCAACATGAAAGTCTCTGAGTGCATGGATCAAAACCTCGCAAACCGCCGAGGCCTGTTCTGAATAAGGATACACTCTGCCTTCCCCTTCTGCTCTGGTCAATAAACCAAGTTCAGAAAAGAACGCCAGTGTATCAGCTGCATCCGAGCAATTCAGATTTGTAAGATTGCAGCGTCCATTTCCCGTTGCTAGCAGTTTTCGGCCTAGAATATCATTCTTTTCCAGCAATCTGACTGCGGCCGCCTCATTGCGGGCAGCAGTAACAGCGGCCATCATTCCTGCTGGTCCTCCTCCGATTACCGTTATCATTTTCCTGCTTCTTGTATTTGGTTTCACGTTGTTCCTCGAATTTCCAATTTATCTTAGGGAAGCGCAGATTTAATGAAGTGTGCACAGAATTAATCAGCGCTTCCTTAGTCAACATTAAGGTCATACATTTATCATAATACCATTGAATGCACCTCTGTGTCCACACCCAGCTTCTTCTGTACCTACGAAAACGCCGCCCGAAATTGGTCCTGAGCTGCATAACTTCACTCATTGCATTATAGAATAGAATATGGTAGACTTTGATCGCTGACGGTTTTTTTGCCCAACTGATCATCGCATTATAATAGCCGGAAGTTTTATAAAGTCAACCATTAATTGCATAGCAACCAATCGGTAATTGAATAGCAACCAACCGGCAAATAGGTTACATCCCATTGAAAGAATCCAGGAGTTCCCAGTGTTTAGACTGTTTAAAAATATCATACGTTTTATATTACTGCTGATTATTCTTGCGATTGGCGTGTTTTGTTATGCAAGATATATCGAACCAAATATGCTTAGAGAGGTGGATGTCACCGTTTCCTCGTCCTCACTTCCGGAAGAGGCGAACGGTCTTAAGATCGCTGTATTCGGCGATACCCAATTCGGAGATTATTATGATATGAAAGATTTTCAGAGAATTTTTGACGCTTTAGAGGATGAAGAACCAGATATGATTGTTTTCACTGGGGATCTTATTGATTTTTACGATATTTATACAGAAGACGTCTCATTGATATCCGAAAAATTCGCAGAAATCAAGGCGCCTTACGGCAAGTTTGCGATCTTTGGAAATCACGATTATGGCGGCGGGGCAGAAAATGAATATAAAGCAATCATGGAAGCAGGCGGATTCACCGTTCTAAAAAACGAATATCACGCAATCGATGAAAAGAAGGTGGCAATCATCGGTATTGACGATGTTCTCATAGGATACGGTGATCCTACCATTGCCAGCTGGGGCAGACCCGATTACTATAATATCATTCTCGCCCATGAGGGAGACCTTGTCGATGAAGTTTTGGATTATAACTCCGATCTCATGATCTCCGGCCATACCCATGGAAGGCAGATCAATCTCAAATTTTTCGATGATTACATCCTGCCGCCTTACGGAAAGAAGTATATCCACGGATTATTTCAGTTTGAAAACCAGCGAAAGACCCAGCTCTATGTCAACGCAGGTGTTGGCATGTCAACGCTGCCCTATCGTTTCTTATCCCCCCCGGAGCTGACCTTGATCACACTAGATCATCCGTCTGCAGCAGAGTAATTTCATAATCTAGAATTCCAAAGACTGCGCCAGCGCAGTCTTTTTTATCTAATAAGAAATGTCCGTTCTTATTAGATAAAAGGGGAATCGTTTCAATATTCCGAATAGTAAAGCTTTCCTCCGCCTCTTGACAAGCGCTCTTTGCAGGTCTAATCTAGTATTATTGTAGGTTTTTTTTGCATAATTTTAGGGCTGTACCTTTTAAGGAGGGTAACAATGGATGATATAACACCGGAGCACTTATTATACGGTTCCATCTTCTTATACCTGGCTGCCGCGTTTGCAGCCATTCTCTTTTCCCGGAATCATAAGCTTTGTACCTTATGGTCCCAGGGACTGTGCATCACAGGCGCTGCTGCGGGCATCGCGTCGTCAGCATCACTGCTGTTTTCCGGTCAGGAGAGCATCACAATTTCGCCTTTTGAGGCTTCGGTTCCTTATTTAACCATCAGTTTGTCTTTGGATCATCTTTCGGCTTTGTTACTGTTCATCCTGTCGATTCTGACCTTCTGTGTTTCGATTTATTCCATCGGGTATCTTTCCCATTATCACGGAAAACGAAACATCGGTTTATTTCAATTCCAATATGCCACTTTTATCCTATCTATGGTGATGGTGTTTACCGCAAACCAAGCGATTTTCTTTTTCATGGCGTGGGAAATCATGGCTGTGGTCTCTTATTTCCTCGTGGTATTTGAATCTGAAAAGGAAGAAACCCGCAAGGCTGGCCTCATCTATGTCGTCATGACCCATTTGGGTTCTGCCTTTCTCCTCATCGCAATTATGCTTATGTTTTACTATACAAACTCCTTCGCACTCAGCCCGGTCTCTTTGGGCCAAATTCCTGAAAGCGGAAGAAACATCATGTTCCTGTTGTTTCTTGTCGGCTTTGCTACCAAGGCTGGTATGATACCGCTTCATATCTGGCTTCCTTACGCACATCCCGCAGCACCAGGCAACGTTTCTGCGCTGATGTCCGGCATTATGATCAAAACCGCAGTCTACGGCCTGCTTCGATTCGTTTTCTTCTACTTAGGCGTCAGCACGCCCTGGTGGGGAATCGTTCTTCTTTTACTCGGCATCTTCTCTGCAGTCTTCGGTGTCCTTTATGCATACATCGAGCAAAATATAAAAAAGCTCCTGGCTTACAGCAGCATTGAAAATATGGGGATTATTTTTATCGGCCTGGGCGTTGGTTTATTGGCGCTGTCATCAGGCAAGCAAACGGTGGCCGCTCTGGCACTCACCGCTTCTCTACTCCATTGTTTTAATCATACGCTGTTTAAAGGAGGGCTTTTTCTCGGTGTCGGTTCTGTTCATTTTGCAACCCATACCAAAAACATGGAAGAGCTGGGTGGCCTGATCAAGAGAATGCCTGTGACAGCAGTATTCTTCCTGGGTTGTGCCCTGTCCATCTCCGCCGTTGTTCCGTTCAACGGCTTTATTGGAGAATGGCTTACTTATCAGTCCATCTTTGCAAGCATTACATCAGGAAGTGCAGCCTTGAACATTGCCTTGATTCTTTCAGCGGCTGCCCTTGCACTAACCGGTGCGCTGGCAGCGGCCTGTTTTATCAAGCTCTTTGGGATTTCTTTTCTTGGGCTTCCAAGAAGTGAAAGGGCAGCGGCTGCAAAGGAAGTTCCTTTTAGTATGAGTCTGGGAAC
>JAQSXD010000375.1 GCA_029266295.1 Bacillota bacterium
CCTGCAGAAATAGCTTCTGTCGGGCATTCTGGTTCACATGCTCCGCAGCTGATGCAAGTATCTTTAATTACATATGCCATAATAATATCCTCCTTAACATGAATTAAACAAGTAGACTCATTATATCAGAACGTTTTCAAATTAACAATATGGTTTTCATAATTTGATGAAGACAAGCAAAAAAATATTAGAGGTACAGCATGAAAGTTTACGGTTTGGTGGGAAAGAGCGGTACTGGCAAAAGCTATCAAGCGATGAATCTTTGCAGGGCTATGAATATTGAGAGCTTCATAGATGACGGACTGTTCATCTGCGGTAATGCCATTTTAGAGGGTGTTTCAGCGAAACGGCAGAACACGAAAATTGCGGCAATTAAGACAGCCTTGTTTACAGATGAAGAACATCGGAAAGCTGTAGCGCAGAAATTAAAGGAAACCGCACCAGATTCTCTGCTGATTCTTGGAACGTCGGAGAAGATGATCTACCGCATCGCAGAGCGTCTCGAGCTGCCGGTGCCGGAGAAGATTGTTCGAATCGAGCAGATAACCACCGATGAAGAGAGAGCCACTGCAAGAACGCAGAGACAGGAACTGGGCAAGCATGTTATACCGGTGCCGACCTTTCAGCTGAAGCGGGAGTTCTCAGGATATTTCCTTGATCCTCTTCGCATTATCAGAGGGTGGAGAGGCGGTAAAGCCTCCATTTCAGAGCGGACTGTTGTGCGCCCTACCTATAGCTATTTGGGGGATTATGCTATCTCGGACAAGGTGATCGGTGATGTGGTATACTATATTGGAAAGAAAACGGAAGGCGTGGATTCGGTAACGAAGGTTTCCCTTGAAAATAATGCAGAAGGTCTTAAGATTACGATATTTCTGATCTGCAAGTTTGGTGTCCGCATTGTTGATGTGGCCAAGGAGCTTCAGAGGACGGTGGCAAAGATGGTGGAAACTATGACTGCTTTTCATATCAGAGCGGTGGATATTGAGATTAAGGGACTGAGATAAAGGGATCGAAATAAAGGTGCCGAGATAAAGGGACAAAATAAAGGCCAAACGGAAAGATGGAATAAAAATGAAAATAATAGAAGAGAATAACAGTGTCATCCTTCAGGGGATTTACGGCTTTCATCTGGATCATACCTTTGATAATGGACAATGCTTTCGTTGGAATAAAGAAACAGATGGCAGCTACACTGGTGTTGCCTTTGGTAAGATCGTGAACATCGAATCATCAGATGGTGCGGTTATTCTAAACAACGTCACAAAGGAAGACTATCTGGAACTCTGGGAGGACTATCTTGATTTAAACAGGGATTATGAAGCAGTGAAACGCTTTCTATCCGAGCATGATCCCAAAATGCGGAAGGCAATTGGGTTCGGCGGAGGAATGCGGATCCTGAAACAAGACCCATGGGAAACTGTGATTTCCTTTATTATATCTCAAAACAACAATATTCCCAGGATTAAGAAATGCGTAGAGGGGCTTTGTACCCATCATGGCAGAATGATCGGAAGCTATCGCGGTCGGGACTACTATGCATTTCCTTCAGCGGAAGATCTGGCGGGACTTGCGCCAGAGGATCTGGATTCCTGCAAACTGGGTTATCGCGCGAAGTATATTGCTGAAACTGCGAGAATGGTGGCAGCAGATGGTGGCGCAACACTGGGCCGCATGGTATCTTCCGATTCCGAGGAGGCATATGAGTATCTTATCAGCCTCAGCGGAGTGGGACCAAAGGTTGCAAACTGCATCATGCTCTTTGGCCTTAGGAAGTACGCCAGTTTTCCGCTGGATGTCTGGATTAAAAGAGTCATGCATCAGGTGTACGGGATCGAGGAAAACAATACTGTAAAAATGCAGGAGTACGCAGTGAAGCATTTTGGTGAGTTGGGAGGGATCGCACAGCAATATCTCTTTTACTATGCCAGAGAAACGAGTAAAAACGATTCGGAAGGATTGTCAGGAGGAATGGAAGCATGTTAGGACCGGTGGTAAACGGAGTTGCCATTGTCATCTGTGCCTTGGCAGGAAAATTTATGATCAAAGGTCTCCCTGATCGGTTTGCAGAGATCATCAAAAAGGCCATTGGTCTTTCCATTATTTACATAGGGATCTCCGGTGCGTTGGATAATCAAAGGGTGATGCTGCTCATTATGAGCCTTGTCTTAGGGAGCATCATCGGAGAATGGATCAATATTGACAAATGGATGAACCGGCTGGGAATATGGGCAGAGCAAAAATTGGGTTTTGGCGAAGGTAACTTCGCAAAGGGCTTTGTGACGGCCAGCATCCTGTTTTGCACCGGGTCTATGGCCATCGTAGGAGCGCTTCAAAGCGGTCTTCAGGGCAATCATGAAATGCTCTTTGCAAAGTCAGTTCTCGACGGAGTCATCTCCATCGTTTTTGCATCGACCATGGGGATCGGCGTTGTTTTTTCTGCGGTACCGGTATTTCTTTATGAGGGGCTGATTGCACTAGGCGCAGGTTTCATTAAGGATCTGCTTACCACTGAGATTATTACGGAAATGTCGGCGGTGGGCAGTCTTTTGATCGCTGCGCTAGGCTTTAATTTTCTCGAGATCCGGGAGATCAAGGTTGCCAACATGATCCCTGCGATATTTCTGCCTTGGCTGTTCCTTGCAGCGCAACCCTTTGCCGTTGAATTCTACCATTCCGCGCTGAACCAGCTAACGCAGCTTTTTTAGTTACTGCCGCCAGCGGTAAGCCGTAACTTTTTTAACATTATTATTGAAATTTTTAGCAAAAAACTATTGACAATTTGATGGTATCGTATTAAATTAGATTTAGCACTCACTAATATCGAGTGCTAACAAGATAACAATGATATGAGAGAATTGTTCCGAAGGCTTTCAAGCGTAGGCCCAAAAGGGGAAGGAACCGTTTGATCATTGATTTTATTGCGGTGAAGCCGCTGAATATCAGATGAGATTAAAAATTTGTGCACAAATAACAAGGAGAGGAGATTGAAAGAATGAACATTAAACCATTAGGTGACAGAGTTGTTATTAAAAGATTAGAGGCTGAGGAGAAGACCAAGAGCGGTATCGTACTGCCAGGTCAGGCAAAAGAGCAGCCACAGATGGCAGAAGTCATAGCAGTAGGTCCCGGAGCAGTAGAAGATGGAAAGACCGTTCCTATGGAAGTAAAACCCGGTGATACCGTAATCTTTTCAAAATATGCCGGAACCGAGATCAAATATGAAGGTGATGACTATACCATCTTATCTCAGAGAGACATTCTCGCTATCGTAGGATAGAAAAAAGCGGGTTACCCGCACTGTATGTAATTGTTTGTATTAAAAAAATAAAACGTACAGAAATCGGAAAAGAGAATTGAAACAAAATCGATGAGAATCGATAACAACATGAAACGAAAGGAAGATAGAGATTATGGCAAAGGAAATTAACTATGGCGAAGACGCCAGAAGAAAATTGCAGGCTGGAGTGGATCAGCTTGCCAATACAGTAAAAATCACCCTTGGGCCTAAAGGCAGAAACGTTCTGATTGAAAAGAAATTCGGATCACCTCTGATCACCAATGATGGTGTTACCATCGCAAAGGAATTCGAGCTGGAAGATGCGTTTGAGAACATGGGCGCTCAGCTTGTTAAGGAAGTTGCAACAAAGACCAATGATGTTGCTGGAGACGGTACTACAACTGCTACACTCCTTGCGCAGATCATCATAAAGGAAGGTTTCAAAAACGTTGCAGCCGGAGCAAATCCGATGATCCTGAAGAAGGGCATTAAAGGTGCCGTAGAGGTAGCTGTTGAAGAAATCAAGAGCATCGCTCACAAGATAGAGACAAAAGAAAAGATCGCTCAGGTCGCATCTGTTTCCGCAGGCGATGAAGAAATCGGCGGACTGATTGCAGAGGCTATGGAAAAGGTCGGAAAAGACGGCGTAATCACCGTTGAAGAATCCAAATCCATGGGTACTACTCTGGAAGTAGTAGAAGGAATGCAGTTTGACAGAGGATA
>JAQSXD010000376.1 GCA_029266295.1 Bacillota bacterium
GATGTTTTAATAAAAAATTTTTCATGTCTGCTCTCCTAAAATGCTAATTTAAAATATTGAGGACATTAACCTTATGAAAAAGTGTAATATCCTGCAAACGCATCCTGTGCCATTTCCTCGACTTTTACTGAACCTAATGCGCACTATTACCATTGTATCAATTAATTGCAATAAAATCTATATTTTACATGCTGTTTTTTACAGATTTCAAACTATTTATTGAATTTTTTATGATGTAGGTTCATACAAAAAAGCCAATCGTTATGTGTCAATTGGCTTCTTTCGGCAGTCACTGGAAAAACTATTCACGGCTTCCACTATACCTTTTAAATTCTTTTTCATACAAAACAATCGGTGTTACGGTACCATCATAAAACCTGATTGGTTCGCCAACAATCTTTCCACCCATATTGCAGATTATTTTTACAGTAGCATCCCTTGCATCCATGTATATTTCTTCGATCTGCTGAGAAAATAAATCCTCCAGAGAAAACCTCGCTAATTTTGTACCAATATGTAACCCTCTATAATTTTGCCTTGTAGCAAATCTGCCCCAATGCACTTGATCCTGTTCGTTCCATGCAGCTACTGCCCCGACAATTGAGGTATCAATTATAGCGCACCACCACCTCGGAGATTTTTCCTCCGTTAATGGAATAAGTTCAGAGGGAATCCCTTGTTCTCCTTCGAATACATCTATTTGTAACTGTAAAATATCTTCCATATCTTTAATCCCTGCATTCCTAATCATAAGCTTATCCATCTATTGACTCCTTCGTTATCTTCTTTGTTATTTACCGCATTTATTATATAAAAACTCTGAAATATTTTCATCTTAACATATAAAATGATATAAGTCTATTCTCCCGCAATTACTTTTTCTATTAATTAATCTTTAAGATTGGATTATCAAGAGATAATTTGATTTGCTGTTAATATTATGTGAAGGAGAGAAAGATATTGACATTTACAGTCTAAACGTGTTAGACTATATCCAGTCTAATACATTTAGTCTGGAGGGAAAATATGGCTAAGAACATAAATCTTACTGAGGCCGAAGAAAAACTTGCGGCTTTGATTTGGCGGGATGCGCCGCTGACCTCGCCCGATTTGGTCGCGCTCGCAGAACGTGAAATGAATTGGAAAAAGTCAACGACTTACACGGTACTTAAGAAACTCTGTGATAAGGGTGTATTCAAAAACGAAAACGCGAATATATCGGTTATACTTACCCATGATGAGCAAATAGCCTGTCAAAGCCGCCGTTTTGTAGAGGATACTTTCGGTGGGTCGTTGCCGAAGTTTATCACTTCATTTTTTGGAGGCAGAAATCTTACGCCTGAGCAGGCAGCGGAATTAAAACGTCTGATAGAAGAACACGAGGAGGTTGACAATCATGGATAAACTATTCCTCACAATTCTCAATATGAGCCTGACAGGAGCATTTGTAATTGCTTCGATATGCCTTGCCCGGCTGCCCTTGAAAAAAGCCCCTAAAATCATATCTTACTGCCTGTGGGCGGTAGCAGGATTTAGACTTTCGTTTCCGTTTTCAATTGAGAGCGCATTTAGTTTGATTCCATTCAAGGCGCAGACGATCCCGACGGATATAGCCCTGCAGCCAGTGCCGCGCCTTGACAGTGGTATCACCTTTGTGAATAACGCAGTCAGCACAATTCTTCCCTCCGCCACACCCTCTGCAAGTGTAAATCCATTGCAGATATGGACAACAATTGGATCATTTGTTTGGTTTGTTGTCGCTGCTGCAATGGTTATTTATGGAGTGGTGTCCTTCGTGATTCTCAAACGAAAAATAAGAGGAGCCGTACATCTTGAGGCCAATATTTTTGAAGCAGAAAACATAAAATCACCCTTCGTACTGGGTATGTTCAAGCCAAGGATTTATCTGCCCATTGGCTTATCCGAGAAAGCAACAAGTTATATTCTCCTGCATGAACAGACGCACATACGGCGGCATGACCATATCGTAAAAATCGCTGCGTATATCATTTTGTGCCTGCATTGGTTTAATCCGCTGGTTTGGGTGGCATTCCTTCTAATGGGCTTGGACATGGAAATGTCCTGCGATGAGTGCGTGTTGAAAAAAATGGGAAGAGAAACAAAAAAGGATTATTCTCTGTCGCTTTTAACTCTGGCAACAAAGGGGCGTATCATCGGCGGCAGTCCCCTTGCTTTTGGAGAGGGCAGCGTGAAGGGGAGAATTAAAAACGTGCTGAATTTCAAAAAACCGTCCCGGGTGATTATCGTCACCTCCGTTGCGTTGGTTGCTGTGTTGAGCGTTGGATTTGCAGTTAATCGCGCCACAGATGGAAGTATCTTAGATTCAATCATACCAATGTCTATGAACACTGTTGTTAAAGAGCCGCATTTTTCCGGGACTGTAACCGAAGTGTATGATAATGCCATCCTTGTAAGCGTCAACGAGGGTGAGGATGCGCGCAGGAGCAGCGATTTGATCAGCGTTTCTCTTAATGTAAAATCAAGAGATAGCTCGACCCACTTTACCAATGGCGACAAAGTTACTGTCTATTATAACGGTGAAATTGCAGAATCCTATCCGGCACAGGTAAATACAGTCTATGCGATTGTAATGACAAGTCCGGATATGCAGATCAATATGAATGACCTTTACGCGCTTTCTGCAATGCAGACACCTTATGTGGGCGACAACAGTGCGGTGGGAAAGATTATAAATTATCTCCCAAGGATTGACCAGGAGCATGCGCAGCGGTTTTTTTCCATCAGTGACGATTACGGTACGGGTAGAGCCCCATATACGCTTACCGTCTATTATGAACCATATAATACGGAAACGAGTGATACAAGAAATATAACAGTTACACAGCAGAGCTCTGCAATGCTGTTCTCTTTGATTGATAACCTTGAAGAAATAAGCTATGCGTTTCGTTCTACCCCAAGTCCGAGTGACGGAGAACTGGATAAGGAGGCTTACATTTCCCGTGTAACGTACAGCAGGAAAGATATTACCGCGTTTCTTGAAACAATTGGACTTGAATGGGAAGATTTTAGGAATGACTGGAATGGTTCGGTTGATAAAATGTACCTTTTGATTGAAGAGAACGCAGAACCTAATCCGAAGGCGGTAACATCATCCGCTGAGAATGTCTCTGACATTGCTCAAAGAGTCGAAGATGGTCTGCTTGCTATAATGTCGTCCCCTCTTAGTTCATCCAACCCGCAGGACTATATCAACGAGCACTGGACTGAGTATGAAAACCTTGCGTTTAAATATCCATCCGGTGTTTTGGAATACCTTCTATCTCAGTTCGAGTCAGGCAATTCCGGTGGCCTGCGCGGACATATAATGATGCGTATATGCAAAGATATGCTCGGAGTCCAAAATAATGTAACCGATGAATCTCTTTCGCCGCAAGAATGGTATAGACAGCTAGCCATCATCAGTGAAATAAAACTTCCTGATTTCACGCCGGAAAACCCTGCTGGTGTCTATAATGGAGAAGTTGACGGCAAAGTATACGGCAGCCTCATCAACTCTGCTATCTTGCAGCAATACGGCGGCTCTAAGAACGGATTTCTTGTGTATGCACCCACTATTTATAGTGCTTATGAGGAATCCGGTAAGCTAAAAGTGTTTGTCACGGTGTATTATGAGTATTACCGTCTATTCGGTAATACCTTGGAGAGCACCGGCGGTGCTGTGATTCCGGGAGCAATTATATTTCGGGAGGATAATAACAACGGCGGATGGGAGTTCGAGGAATATCTTGAGGTAGGCTCTGCAAATTTGCCGGACGGCTTATATTATGACGATTCCATCCTTAAACTTTGTGTGATGCCGGTTTCAGGAAATGAAATAAAAGGACTCGCAGAAAAAATGAACGCAGATTATGTAAATGATGCTCGGCGGGAATTGCTTGAACAAAGTTTAAAAGAACATCTAATGACACATGGTCAGACTGGCGTATCTTTGAAAAAGCCGGACGGAAGCATGCTTAAATTG
>JAQSXD010000377.1 GCA_029266295.1 Bacillota bacterium
CATCATCAGGATTGATCCATTTGAAACCGTCCCAACTGTCATCCATTTCCCAAAGTTCTGAAGACAAGAGATAGAGGTGATTCAGATCGCGGGAAAATGCAAGAAATTTCTTGTGCATTTCAAAATCCAGAAGGCTCCAGTCCAGTTCTTTTTTATAATCCCACTCAGAGAATTGGGCAAATTCACTCCCCATAAAATTCAGCTTTTTCCCGGGATGTGCCATCATGTAGGAAAGATAAGCGCGAAGATTGGCAAATTTGGTTTCGTATTCTCCCGGCATTTTATTGATCAGAGAGCCTTTCCCATGGACTACCTCATCATGAGACAGGGGGAGGATATAATTCTCTGAGCAGAAATACGTCAGAGCGAATGTCAATTGATTATGGCAGCCTCTTCGAAAGAGAGGATCTTGCCCCATATAGCGAAGGGTATCGTTCATCCAACCCATGTTCCATTTAAAATTGAAACCCAAACCGCCTACGTGCACCGGCTTTGTTACCATGGGCCAAGCTGTGGACTCCTCAGCAATCATCAGGGCACTTGGAAATTCTCGAAATACAGTTTTGTTCAATTCCTGCAGGAACGAGACTGCCTCAAGGTTTTCGCGGCCGCCTTTCGCATTGGGTCGCCATTCCCCATCGTTTCTACCGTAGTCCAAATAGAGCATAGAAGCAACGGCATCAACCCGCAGCCCGTCGATATGGTACTTATCAAACCAAAACACCGCATTGGAAATGAGAAAGCTTCTCACTTCGTTTTTGCCCCAATCAAAAATCATGGTGCCCCATTCCTTATGTTCGCTTTTCAGCGGGTCTGCGTATTCATAGCAGCTGCTCCCATCGAAATGGTAAAGGCCGCTTCCATCCTTGGGAAAATGTCCCGGAACCCAGTCGAGAATGACGCCGATTTCAGCCTGGTGGCAGGCATTCACAAGAGCCATGAACCCTTCCGGCGTGCCGTATCTTGAGGTCGGCGAGAAATAACCCATCACTTGGTATCCCCAGGAACCGTCAAAAGGATATTCCGAAACAGGCATGAATTCCAGATGGGTGTAGCCCATCTCCTTTACATATGGAATCAGTTCTTCTGCCAGCTTTTCATAGTTGAAGTAATTTCCGTCCTCATATTTTCTCCACGAGCCCAGATGGACTTCATAAATATTCATAGGAGTATCATAAGGCGCTCTTTTCTTCTGTTTGATCCGCCACTGATCATCCGTCCACTGATACCTGTCCACGTTGCAGGTTTTCGAAGCGGTATCGGGCCTGGTTTCCATATGAAAGCTGTAAGGATCCGATTTCACGTGCAGACTGCCCTGCTTGTCAGTGATTTGATACTTATATGCGGTATATTCGGATAGTTCGGAAATGAAGAGCTCCCAGAGTCCCTGATCGGTGATCCGTTGCATCTGGTGGAGTGGCCTCCACCCATTGAACGCACCGATTATGGCAACACTTGAGGCATTGGGTGCCCAAACTCGGAATCGGTAGCCTTCCTTTCCATCCTGTACTTCGGGATGTGAACCCATCAATTCATACGCTTTCGCTGCAGTACCCTGATGAAATAAATAAACGGGCATTTGTAAATCATGTTCCATAAGCATCCCCCTGACTGATAAGATTTTAACTACATTCAAATTCGATTGAAAGGAACAATTTGTATTATGCTATGATTATATGTTATTATGTTACTGAAAGCAATATTGGGAGGAAGATATATGAAACGAATAATCGCCGTTGCGTTGATTCTCAGCTTACTATTGACCGTTTTAACGGGATGTAACGGCAGCGAAGAACAAGAGATCGACGATGAAGCAGTGAAAGCAGCCATACTTGAGGAATTCAACAATATTACTCAAATTCCTAGAACCACCGGACACGAGAGAGCCATCAGCACCTACCTTCGAACATGGGCCAAAGACAATGGACTTGAAGTGGTAAGGGACAGTTCAAATAACGTGATCATTGATAAACCGGCGACACCCGGATATGAGAAAGCTCCAACTACCATTCTCCAATCCAATATGGACATGGTACTCACCGTTAAGGATGGAATTGAGTTTGATCCCATCAGCACCCCTGTGAAAATCCTTTCTAAGGAAGATACTTTGACTGGCGATGGAACAAGTCTGGGCGCGTCCAGCGGGGTTGGGATTTCCACTGCATTATACGTATTGAAATACGCGCAGAAGCATGGTCCCATCCGAGTGATTTTCACCACTGACGGTGAAGAAGGCATGAGCGGAGCAAAAAAACTGAAAACAAAGTATCTCGAAGGAGACTATCTCATCAATCTTGGATGGAACAAAGAAGATACCATAAATACTGGAAGCGGCGGTTCTGCTTCATACGAAATGATTCGAAAGATTGAGTGGACTCAACCTCAGAATACCCTTCCCTATCTGATTACGCTCAGCGGACTTCACGGAGGCTCGGCCTCAAAAGAGATTGGAAATGGGTATCCCAATGCAATCAAGACCATCGGTGAGATTCTTGCGAATGCACAGGGGCAAGGAATTCTCTTCGAACTGGCTTCCTTTAACGGAGGCGTTTCTGCAGAAACCATCCCCGAGGCCGCAGCCGCTTTGATCGTAATCAATGAATCGGATCAGAAAAAGATGCAAAGCATCATTGATGATGCCATGGATGCGTTCAAGGGTGCTTACGGCGGAGTTGAAGATCAATACATCTTTACCTATCTTGCGTCAGAAATGCCGGACAAGGTAATTTCCTTTGATGACAACGGAAGCATTATTAGTTTTATTTACGGGATTATCAACGGGGTTCAGTCCGTGTCGAAAACGTATGATGATGTGGTGGAAAGTGCAACCAATATCGGTCTTGTTTCCACTGCTTCAGGAAATTTTGCCTGCAGAGTTTCCGCAGGAAGCACCTCTGATGTAGGACTTTATGAAATCACCACTGCCCACGAGGCAATCAGCAGCATGTGCGGCATGGAATATAATTTTTCCGAAGGAATTCCCAGGTGGCCTGACCATTGGAAAACCAATCTTTTCGCTGGCATTACGCAGGCATACGCTCTCTACGGAGGAAAACCCGACGCGATTATTACACACCAGGGCTCTGAATGCGGCTGGTTTGTTAAGAAAAACCCAAAACTCCAGGTGATTTCCATCGGACCGGAAATAGAGAATCCGGATCTGCCTGAGGAAATTCTGAACCTGGAAACAGTAACATTACCCGCAAAAGCAATTTTGAAATTCCTGGAACAGCAGAAAGATCTACCAGTTGAAACAAAGGAAAGCTGATTGTCCAAGGCATTTCCGCCAGACAATTTCTATTAATAAAAAACGAAGGTTACAGCAGAAACGCCGTGCCCTTCGTTTTTTTAATTGACCGATCAGATGTGCGCATAGAATGAACCAGCCATTCCACTATTAATATCTTGCGTATTGATAATTGCCCGAATCAGGCAGGCTCATAGCCTGACGAAAGTTACTCCGATCAAAGGATAAAGACAGTGAACTTTCTTGATTCAATCGGAATCTTCCCACGTGGGATTTTAAAAGTTCGGCTTGGCTGAAAAGTTCTTCGCTGGCCGCAGCACTTTCCTCTGATGTAGCAGAGTTTGTCTGGACGACCTGTGAAACCTGTGTGATTCCCATATTGATCTGGGAAATCCCTGTTGCCTGCTCATTGGATGCTCTGGCGATCCCGTCTACAATCTCTGCAACCTTTGCTACCTCATCTACTATTTTTACAAGCGCCTCAGCAGTTTCGTTTGCCACCATTGTTCCACCGCTCACGATTTTGATGGATTCTTCAATCAGCTCAGTTGTTTCTCTCGCTGCATTTGCAGAACGTGCAGCCAGATTTCTAACTTCATCTGCAACTACCGCAAATCCCTTTCCATGCTGGCCAGCCCTCGCCGCCTCTACTGCTGCATTCAGAGCCAGAATGTTGGTTTGAAACGCGATATCATCAATTACCTTGATGATTTTCGATATATTATCCGATGCGCTGTTGATGTTTTTC
>JAQSXD010000378.1 GCA_029266295.1 Bacillota bacterium
ACGTTCGTTGATTTCTGCGGGGGTGTACCTGAGCGTAAAACCACCGCGCACAATTACTCCAGAAAAGATAGGAATGTCTGAAAAAACGCATCGGAAGAAAAATTGGCTTGATAATAGGCTTTTGCACAATCGCCGTATTTACGGCGGTTTTCTTTATCCTCTGAAAAGTGGAGAATCAAATCTGCCAGGCCCTTATCGTCCTCTGCAGCGCAGCAGAGCCCGCAGCCAGCTTCCCTGATAACATCGGCAGTCTCGCCGTCTATGGCCGCAAGAATCGGCTTTCCAGAGGCCATATAAGACTGAACCTTACCTGGAAGGGTGTAGGAAATGAATTCATCCTTTTTTAAGGTGACAAGAAATGCATCTGCCATATCATAGAACCTGGGCATATCTTCCAGTGGATGGCGGCCGTGAAATGTAATATTTTCAAGAGCTAAATCCTGCGCCAGCTCTTTGCTTCGGCTCAGAGCAGAGCCATCTCCTACGATATGGAAATGGATGCGCTTATCTAATTTTACATGGTTCGCAGCTTTTATTATGGTTTCCAGGCTCTGCATTTCGCCTAAATTTCCGGCAAATACCAGATTGGTCATATCTGAGCTGCTATTATTTGAACTGTCTTTGCTTGAGCTGCTATTGTTTGAACTGCGCTTATCCGTTGAAACCGCTGAAAACAGATCCTCTGCGTAAATTGGAAGATAGTGAATGTTTTCCGTCAGCAGCAGCTTATCATTAAAATATTTCCTGAAATTTTTAGAACTAATCAAAAGTGTATCGGCATGCCGGTAAATCCATCGGCTGAGTTTAAGAATGCAAGCATAAATGAAACCATGATTGGGTAAGCCGGCTGAAACGATGCTTTCCGGCCATAAATCAAAGCAATAGAGAACGAGAGGTCTGCCCAGCTTCTTTTTAAGGAAAATGCCGGGAACGGCCATTGTCACGGGAGAATATTGAAATACGATGATCTTGTCGAAGTCACAAGAGTGTTTCCGAAGCATCGCATTGGCGACCTTGGTCGCGCTTATGGCAAAGCTGAGGTAATTGATAGCCAGATTTTTTTTTCCGCTCTTGCGGGGGGAAAGCTTGGATCTCAGAACCCTGACGCCATGGATTTCCTCCTGGTAAGCGTTTAAATCAGGAAGGTAGCTGCCCTTGGATTCCTCTCCTGATTTTTTTTCAGGGGATTTATATTTTGACTGTGCCTCTATTTCTCGTCCTTTAAGGCCCTCCCACTGGTAACCGTCAAAAACTTCTCCTGCTGGATAGTTGGGCAGACCTGTCAGAACAGTAACGTCATTGCCCATGGACGCCAGTCGAAAGCAGACGTCAGATATCCTGAACTGTTCAGGATAAAAATATTGGCTGATTACCAGAAGCTTCATTTCGTCGTATCTCCATTCCATTTATCGGTATCTGACATCACTGAAATCAATCCGAACACCGGAGAGATATTCCTCCACTTCCTCTTTGATGCCGTCCTCGAAACGGAGAGGGGCATACCCAAAATCCCTTGAAGCCGCTTCATGGCTGAAAGCCTTGTCTTCTTGCATCCGCATGACTTGTTCAACTGTGATGACGGCATTTTTGAAGAGGGAGTTATATACTTTCGCAGCTAGGATCGATAGAGAAATCGGAAGCTTTACAATGGCGGTCTTGCTGCCGAGTAGGCTTCTGATCGTTTGGATGATCTTCAGATAAGTGATCGGTTTTGCTCCCGACAAGTTATATGATTGATTGAGCGTTGTATCTTTATGAATCATTACATCGTAATAGGCATTGCCCAGATCACGGGCATGAACCGGCTGCATAAGATTACCACCGTTTCCAAACAAAGGAAATAGCCTATGCCTGTTTAAATAGTCCACAAGCCGGTACATATTTTTATCCTTTGAGGAGCCATAAATCATTGTAGGACGTAAAATTGTATAATTCAACTGGCGTAACCCCTGTTGATCTTCCCTGCAGAGATAGAGAATAGCATCTTCAATCTGAATGTATTCCTGAGAGGCACTTTTATATTTGGAAAAGCGCCCTGTAGTGTGAACCAGTATGACCCAATCCACCTTGTTTAGGACAGCTGCCTTGACAATTCCGGGAGACAGATTAATCCCCGCAATATGAAGGATGGTTCGGACTCCTTTCAAGGAGTGCAACAGAAAAGCTTCGTCATCAAGGCTTCCCACGACAAATTCTACGTCAAGCTTGCAGTTTTCAAATATCTCATATTTTTCGGGGGCTGCGCTTTTATTTTCTCTCATAACGCAGCGGAGCTTACCATCATAGCCCTCTCTTTCGAGCCTTTTTAAAAACCATCTTCCGCTGTGCCCTGTAATTCCGGTGATATAAAGCATAATAATGTTCAACTCCTGATCGCGCACCTGCCGGAACCGATTCTGGCGTGTGCAGCCACTGTTTTTAATGATGCCCGCTGATCTTGCCTAAGGCCGTGGGCCTCCTTCTGAAACTCCTTTGCTGGTCAGTACGCTGGCAACGGTCATAAATAATATCTTCAGGTCCAGAGAAAAGCTGATATTCTTAGCATAGAAACCATCGAAGTCAGCTTTTATATCAATGGGAAGCTCATCCCTGCCGTTTACCTGAGCCCAGCCTGTAATCCCCGGTTTGACGGAATTTGCACTGATGCCAGTCTTTGCAGCCTGGTCCTCTCTGGACTGGATGAGATCGTATTGGTTCCACAAAGCCGGTCTGGGTCCGATGAAGGACATCTGGCCCTGCAGGATATTAAATAGCTGAGGCAGTTCGTCCAAACTGGACTTTCTGAGAAATCTGCCGGTGGAGGTTATGAAGCTTTCTGAATCCCGAAACAGATGGGTAGGCATATCTGAAGGCGTATCGGTTCTCATCGTCCGGAATTTCAGAATATTAAACTCTACATGATCTTTTCCGATCCGTTTCTGCCGAAACAAAACAGGACCCTTTGAGTCCAGCTTTACCGCAGCGGCTAAAAGAAGCAGTATCGGTGACAGAATCACGATCAGTACAGCAGAGCAGATATAATCAAGAATTTGTTTGATATATAAGTAAGCTTTCATTTTCCACCTTTTGGTAATTCATTATTGTATAGAATTGGTCTGATTTTTCAGTATCATATTGACGGCAATTCCTGTTCCTAAAAGCCCGTAAAACATCGGCATAACCGAAACCGTACTATCATTTACCAATCCGGCAACGAGGAATCCAAAGATTCCGAGGAAGATTCCAACTCCGACGAAAGTGAGATAGCCCTTATATTCCCGTTTGTAATAGAGAATAATACTTTGTACGATATAGGATGCCCAAAGTATTAAAAGAGCAAGCATTGATATGCCACCTGTTCCGATGATAGTGCCAAAATACATATTGTGCGGTTTATCTACCGTAATGTTCAGACTCTCAGAAAATGTTCCTGAGTTATATTTGCCGACGTAGTCCTCCTGCGGGAAATAGATGCAGTAGGTGTCTGCACCGTGTCCGAGTACCAATGTGTCCTTCAGCATCGGTATGGTGCGGGACCAGATATATCCGCGTCCACTACCGAAGGCCTGATTGTTCTCCCAGCCAATGGACGGCACCTTATGGAGGCTAACGGTATTTCCTGCTCCTGCTACATATTTTACGCCGGTTTCAGCGATTACAAATGGCCACTCTCGCTGATCGGTAGTGATCAGGATATAGTGATTCTTGTTTTCGTCAACGGCAGGTTTTACCGTAATCCAGTCGTAGCGGCTGTCGTCAATTCGGAATATATTTTCACTGTTTTCTACTGCGGTTACTCCGATAGTTTTTCCTTCTGAATCTTCTATTGTAATTGCAGCAGGGTCATCCGGGTAGGTTGTGAATACTAATTGATCACCGTTATAACCAATGACTACATCATTGCCTGTGGTTTCCATGTAGTCAAGCTTATGTGTGACATTGAAAGTCTGGAGGTCTTCAATGGTTTTTTCTTCTGAGACGCCTTGCACTGCATTG
>JAQSXD010000019.1 GCA_029266295.1 Bacillota bacterium
CAAATGCGTCGAGAGCATCATCAATTTTAAGCACTTTCTTGATCAGTTTGATTCCAAAGTAGCATACGGGAGAAACCAAAAGTCCAATAAGAAATGCTGCCCAAAGAGGGACAAAACCGGCTGCAGGGGTGATTCCAACAAGACCGGCAACCAATCCGGTGCAGGCTCCCACCACAGTAGGCTTTTTGTTGGTGACCATGTCGATGATCATCCAGGAAACAAGTGCTGTTGCCGCAGAAAGATTTGTTGTCATTAATGCGTGAGCCGCAAGACCGTCAGCAGCACCTGCCGAACCGGCATTAAATGCGTCCCATCCAAACCACAGCAGGCCTGCGCCTATGACTACAAACGGAATGTTGTGAACCCGATACTCCTGCTTTTCATAGCCGACTCTTTTGCCCAGGATTATTGCGAGAACCAGCCCCGTTGTGCCGGATGCAATATGTACAACATTACCACCTGCGAAGTCAATCGAACCAAGTGTACTGGCCAGGAAGCCGCCGCCCCATACCATATGGGCCAGGGGATAATAAACGAGGAGAGACCAGATTGCAATAAAGGGAATCAAAGCATTAACCTTCATTCTTCCGGCTACAGAGCCTGTGATGATCGCCGGGGTAATGAGAGCAAACATCATTTGAAATGCAGAAAATGTAAATGTAGACACACCTCCCTCAGTAAACGTATCACTGCCTGTAATTCCGTTATGGAATAAGTTTGTAAATCCTGCGGAAATCACTGGCCCGCCATCTGCTCCGAATGCAAAGTTCCAGCCAAAAGCCCACCAAAGAATCATTCCAACTCCGAGAATAAACATAGAGTTAAACATGTTGTTTACAACATTTTTACGTCTGCCAAGACCCCCGTAAAAAAAAGCTAATCCCGGCGTCATAATGAACACCATCGCTGCACAAATAATTAAAAATGTATTGCTTGCATAGTCCATACCTATTAACCTCCTACTTAAAAATGTAAGCGTTTCCTTTTCAGCAGGTTAATACTGCTGAAAAAAAAAGGTGCCGCACAGGTATTCTCTAGAAAAATACCTGTACAGCACCTTTGCTGTTCCTTTACTATTGATAAATAGTAGCACAACAAAATACAATTTGCAATATTATTATTTAAATTTTCTGAAAAATAACTTTACCATGTTTTAACAACGAATTAACCTCTCTTTTACAATCGCAAGGTACAATAATGAAGACAAGACCGTAATGACGAAAAGAAAGAGGGTATTCCGTTGAATCAAATAGGCATTCGAAAGAAATTAATTTCCGCATTTATCTTGATAGGACTTTTCACACTGGTGTCTGGAGTTTTTGGGATGATCGGTGTTAATAGCACCAATGCAAATACAAAAGATATCTATCAAAGCCATTTTATCCCCACAACCTATTTATTCGAAATACAGAAGAACTTGATGAAGGTGAACGATTACTATATCTTAATGCTTTATGAGAAAGATATGCTTCAGACGAAAAAACGGCTGGAGGAAATACAAAAACTAAAGGGGGAAAACCAAAGGCTTTTTGAGGCATATGCAGGAAGCGGTGATGCGATTCCTGACATGGAATTATATCAATCGATGAATGAGCATCTGAAAAATACTGATGATATCATGGCCCGTTTGGGAACTTATTTAGGCAGCAATAATTATGTTGATGCCATGAATCTTGCTCCTTCCTTTCATTCCGGAATCAATCTGGTGAATAAAGATCTTCAATCATTGATTGATAAGAATATTGCGCTGGCAAACAGATCCATTGAAGAAGCACAAACGACTTACTTGATATCCATCCTGTCTGTTCTTGCGGCAGCGGCATTGAGCCTTATGGCTGCTGTTTTTGTCGGTGCCTACATATCCAAAAGGATTAGCCAGCCCATTACAGAACTCTCTCATGCGGCAGAGCAGCTAGCGGTAGGAGACCTTGGGGTTTCCGTTCAAACAAATTTGAAAGATGAAATAGGAATTTTGGTAGACTCCTTCAACCGTATGACAGAAAACATGAGGCAGCAGGCTGATATCGCAGAAAATATTGCTACGGGAAACCTGAATGTCGTAGTTCACACGCGTTCGGGTCGAGATAGATTAGGACAGAGCATGCAGTCTATGGTCGAAACCCTAAGATATCTGATGGCAGAAATCAATGAAATGACTGAGGCGGCCAGTGCAGGGTGCTTTGCACACCGAGGATCGGCAATGTCATTTTCAGGCGGTTATGGACACATGATTGATGGTATCAATGCCACAATCGAAGCCTTTACTCAACCGATGCAGCTGACTTCCGATTATCTGAGAAGGATTAGCCGCGGTGAAATACCACAGGAAATAACCGAACTCTATCCGGGAGATTTCAACGATATCAAAGATAGCATCAATACGTGTATTTGTGCAGTAAATGCCATGATACAAGATGTAAATCTTTTATCAGATGCTGCAATTCAGGGGAAGCTGGATCTGCGTGCAGATTCGGATCTTCATGGAGGAGACTTTAAAAAAATAGTTGACGGAATCAATGATACATTGGATGCAATCACTGCTCCACTTTATAAGGCTGGTGAATACATGACGGAAATCGGGCAGGGAAAAATTCCTGAGCCGATTCATGAAGAATATTACGGTGATTTTCAGAAAATAAAAGAGAGTATTAATTCGTGTATCGAGGGACTTCATAGCCTTGAAGAGGGTCGAGCGATATTGGAATGTATGCGGAATAACGATTTCAGCAGGCGGATGGAAGAGCGTGCATTAGGTATATATGGGGAGATCGCAATTTCCATCAATGAAGTTTCAACGCAGATCAATAACATGATCATATGCATCGATCATGTTTCGGTAGGGGATCTTGCAGATCTTCCCGCCTTGAGGGAATCCGGCAAAAAGAGCGAGAAGGATCTATTGACGCCGGCTGTTGTTACAATGCTGGAGACACTGAATGCTCTGGTCGATGACACCAATCGGCTTTCTGAAGCTGCCATCAAGGGCGACCTTTCAGAGAGAGGACAAGCGGACCGATATCTCGGTCAATACAGGATGCTTATGGAAGGGATCAACGGTACACTGGATGCTGTCACGGTACCGTTTCAGGAAGTATCTAATGTGATGAGAGAACTGTCAGAAGGAAATTTAAGTGTAACAATGCAAGGAGATTATCTGGGTGAGTATGCTGAAATAAAGGATGCAGTAAATCATACACTGAATAGTCTAACTGGCTACATACGAGAAATCTCAGCAGTACTTCGTGATCTTGGCTGTGGTAAGCTGTCGGTAACGATTTCGGATGGTTATCGCGGAGATTTCATGGAAATACGAACATCATTAATCAATATCACTGAGAATTTGAATCAGATGATGACTGAAATCGCAGCTGCGTCAGGGCAAATTGCATCAGGTTCCGCCCAGCTATCGGAGGAAAGCAAGATTTTGGCTGAGGGCTCTGCGGATCAGGCAGGATCGATTCAGGAATTGATGGCATCTATTAATGAAATGACGGCACAGATGAAGCAAAGCTCAGCTGATGCCGGACAGGCTAGCGCTCTTAGCGAGGAGGCCTGCAAGCACGCCAGAACGGGCAGTACCAAAATGGGTCAGATGCTGGATTCCATTGAGAATATGAAGGAATCCTCTCATAGTATCTCAAAAATTATTAAAGCCATAGACGATATTGCATTTCAGACAAATATCCTTGCACTCAATGCAGCGGTGGAGGCTGCCAGGGCTGGGCTGCATGGAAAGGGCTTTGCAGTGGTTGCAGATGAGGTAAAGGTTCTAGCCTCAAGGAGCGCAGCCGAAGCGAAAAGAACATCGGAATTGGTTGAGGAAACAATGAAAAGAATGAAGCAGAGCACTGACCTTGCCAGAGATACAGCTTCTGTTTTTAAAGATATCGTGGCTTCTTCCGAGACTGCAGCAGGACTCGTGGTGAGCATATCGGGTCTGTCAGAAATCCAGACAGAAAGAATGGTGTCAATCCGGCAGGGGATTGATCGTGTTTCTCAGATTGTCTGGAACAACAGCGCATCTGCTGAACAGAGCGCTTCTGCTAGCAGGCAGCTATCGGGTCAGGCAGAACTTCTGGCCGGGCTTGTTGGGCGTTTTAGGCTTTCAGAAATAGGGGAATACGTTTTGTCAACGGATGAAGATCGTTTATTCCTTCCAAATTATGAAAGTGAGGACATAGGAGCAGATGCTCCATTGGAAGCAGAGTATGAGGACCTTTTGAACGCAGAGTATGAGGAGCTTTTGGACGCTTAACATCATAGAATATAGAAACGTAATGATCGGGAAAATGAAAATCCCTCCAAGCAATCTGGAGGGATTTTCATATTTATATACAATTAAAATAATCAATATAGTTTAAACGTTTACCTTCTGCGGTTGGGCTTGTTTTTCAGACCCTGTCGCTTTGCCGCTTTTTCTATCTGTACCTTTCTGCCGCGGTGGGTGTAGTTTCTCATCGAATCCATCACTTCATCAGCAAACTCAGATGGGATTTCCACAAACGTAAAGTTTTTATGAATATCGATTTCACCGATCAGCTTGCCTGCGAGGGAGGTCTTCGCTGCGATGGTTTGCACGATGTGTTTTGGCTGGATGTGATCCATTGTTCCGATATTCATGAAAAGCCGTGTCATGCCGGTCTTTTGATATCTGGCGTGATCGTCATCCAAATCTGAATACTCATAGTTTCTGTTGTCGAGTTCTTCAAAAGCCATGCTGAAAAGGGCACCGGCAACATCAAGCGTTGTTGTATCCGCTGATTCCGCCAGGATTTTTTCGATAGTAGAATGATACTTTGTATATCGTTCCGGTGATTCAAGGAGTGAAAGCACCTTTCCGATGGAGGCCTCTAGCTTAACCTCTTCCACATCTGTGATCGTAGGCGGTTTCATCGGAAGAATCTCAGACTTTGTATACCTTTGGATGTCCTTTAGCTTGTAAATATCACGTCCGAAGATGAAGGAGTAGGAAACACCAGTTTTTCCTGCACGTCCTGTACGGCCGATTCTGTGTACGTAATACTCCTCATCATTGGGAATATCATAATTGAAAACCGCCTCAATATTATTCACATCGATGCCTCTTGCAGCCACATCTGTAGCAACAAGAATTTCGATCATGCCTTTACGGAATTTATTCATTACCCGATCTCGCTCTGACTGCTTCATATCGCCATGAAGTGCCTCCGCGGAGTATCCTCGCGTCTGAAGAGCAATGGTGAGATCGTCAACACGTTTCTTTGTATTACAGAATACCAATCCCAGTTTGATATTTTTGGCGTCGATCATACGACAGAGCAATTCCGGTTTGGAACTATCCCTGACTTCCAGATAGTACTGCTCAATGCTTGGTATTGTAAGCTCCTTGTGAACCGTTTTGATCAACATCGGATCTTTTTGGTAAAGCTTTGTCAGATCCATAATTTCTGACGCCATGGTAGCAGAGAATAACAGCGTTTGTCTCTCTTCCGGTACCTGGGCAAGGATGGTATCGATATCTTCACGGAAGCCCATGTTGAGCATTTCATCAGCTTCATCCAGAATGATCATCTTTAAGTTTGCAAGTTTGAGTGTATGCCTTCTCATATGATCCATGACTCTTCCGGGGGTGCCGATAATAATCTGAGGTCGTCCTTTCAGAGCTTGGATTTGCCGTTCGATTGACTGGCCACCATAAATCGGCAGTAATTTTATGCCTTTCTTGAATTTGCATACGTTTTTCAGTTCTTCGGATATCTGGATGGCCAGCTCCCTGGTAGGGCTCAAAATAAGCACTTGAACACCACTTATATTGGGATCAAGCATTTCTACTGCTGGGATACCAAATGCGCAGGTTTTGCCGGTGCCTGTCTGGGCCATCCCGATGATATCTTTGCCTTCGAAAATAGGCGGTATTGCCTTTGATTGTATGGGAGTAGCTTCTTCAAACCCCATGGCACTGAGTGCCTTTTGCACTTCGTTTGATAAATTTAGATCTTTGAATAATATGTTTTCCATTCTTCTCCTTTATTTGTACCTTTTTATTTGCACTTTAGCCTCAGTTTACAAAGATATAGACGGTCTAAAGGGGGCAAATGGATGCTCTTTTAAACGAAGGCTATTTATTGTATTACAGTCATTTTAATCCGTAGGGTATTCGTTTCATGATTGCTGACAGCGAGCGTCAAGCGCCCGATGAACTGAGATTTATTTTTTACATAACAACTAATTTTAAACTAAAATCTTGAAATTTGCAAGGAAAAATTGCAAATTGAACAGGAACCATAAGATAATACTGAACTGTATTTAGTAAAATAGACGGATCTGAATTGTCCCGGACGAGCGGCGAGAAGAAAAAAGGCTGTCTCATGCCGCAATGAGCAGCTTTCCGAACTTGCTCATTACGACTGGATGAGATCAGCCAATTGATATCGTTCTTGATTCGTAGATCAGAGCACCGTTGTACTTAGAGTTTTGGACCGGTTAGCTTGATCGGCTTACACTTGATGAGCTTTCCCGCACCTTTCTGTCCGAGGAATTCACCGTCTTTATAGACTAGATTTCCTCTGCTATAGGTAGCAACGGGATAGCCCTTTACCTCAACGCCTTCCCAGATGGTATGATCCAAATTTCCGTGCATTTCGCTATTGGCGATGGTTACATTCTTTTCTGGATCATAAATAACGATGTCTGCGTCCAGACCCGGTGTTATTCCGCCCTTGATGTGGTCCAGGCCGAACAATTTTGCAGGGTTTGCTGCGCAAAGTTCAACTGCTTTATTGAACGAGATTCTACCCTTGTTCGCTTCGGAAAGCACGTAAGGATACATATTCTCAACTCCGGCACATCCGTTGGGGATGGTTGTGAAGTTTCCTGGTTTTCCGTCTTTTGTGGTGATTCCCCAGTCTTTTTCTGCCTGAGTAAAGGGGCAGTGGTCCGTTGCAATGGTAGCAATGTCACCGGCTTTAATGGCCGCCCAAATCGCATCCTGAGATTCCTGACCTTTCATTGGGGGAGAGCAGACAAAATCTCTTCCTCGTTCTCTCTTATACACTTCATTTGTAAAGTGCAGGTACTGGGGGCAGGTTTCTGCGAAGATCGGATAACCTTCATCTCTGGCCTGTGCAACGGCGAGAGCGCCCTGTTTGTCGGCAAGGTGAACGATGTATAGTGAGGTTCCTGCCATCTTGGCGAGGTTGATTGCTCTTACATCGGCTTCGCCCTCAACATCTTCATTCTTGGCCATATAATGCCACCATGCATCTGTTTTACCTTCTGACAGATACTGCTTCACCAGTACGTTGTTAACGTCTCTGTTTTCTGCATGGACTCCTACCAAAGCGCCGATCTTAGCCGCCTTCTGGAGTACCTGATAGAACGCTCCATCATCTACACCAAAGTCATATACCATGAAAACTTTGAAAGAGGGAATACCGAACTCGACGGCATCTTCCATGGAATCCAGCAATTCAGGGGTGGTAACGTCACAAACGCCTACGTGGAAGGAATAATCCACCGCTGCATCAGGAGCTGCCAATGCATCTCTTCTTTTAATAGCGTCCAGCATGTTTTCGCCTTTGCCCTGAAGAACAAAATCAAAGACTGTTGTGGTACCTCCACAGGCAGCAGATTTTGTTCCTGTATAATAGTCGTCGGAAGAAATGGTTCCGCCGAAGGGCATCGCAAGATGAGTATGTCCGTCGATTGCACCAGGAAGAACAAGCTTACCCTGAGCATCTACAACTTCTGTTTCCTTTAAAGGCTCAATGTCTTGACCAACAGTAATAATTTTACCGTCCTTAACCGCGATGTCCGCTTTAAAGGTTGATTCTGCGGTAACGATCGTGCCGTTTTTGATTAATAAATCCAATTCAAAAACCTCCTTAGAATTTAGGCTGGAAAATCACGAAGTGATCATTCGTAGCTTTCCTCGTCTCACTTAAACTCACTTTTGTTGTCATATGAGCAGGAGCCCCTGGGTCACAAGGGCTCCTGACATTTATTATAATTTACATTATAATTTTAATTATAATACTGGAACGAGAATTATCTTTCGGTCATTGCTTCTTCTTCTTCGTCACTTACGAAGGAGATGGTGTCGTTCTTCATCAGAAGGATATAAGTTACAAATGCAATTACAAATCCGATGATATATCCGTTCGCTGCAACCCACTTCAGGGAAGCAACGCCGAGGTTACCCATGGTTGGAAGAATGAAACCAAGTACCCATGCGATGAGGGCCTTGATATTCCAGCCATTCTGGTACCAATATCTGCCTTCTTTACCCTGGAACAGAGCCATAACGTCGATGTTTCTCTTCTTTACGATGTAGTAGTCAGCAATGAAGATTGCAGCAACTGGTGCCAGGATACCTCCGTAAGTGTTCAGCCATCCGAAGATGTAAGAGCCGGCACCGCCGAAAATCCACCAAGGACGATAGAGAACAGCAAGCAGGCAGGAAATGGTAACGCCCATTTTGTAGCTGATTCTCTTAGGCGATACATTGGAGAATCCGTTTGCAGGTGCAACTACGTTTGCAGCGATATTGGTAGTGATCGTTGCCAGGATAACTCCTATTGAAACAAGGAACTTGATAAATGCATTGTCGATCAGCGGCAGTATAGCAGTAGGATCGAACATCGCGGTTCCCATAACAAGCTTAGTTGCCTGAGCGAAAATTGCACCGATGAATGCGCAAGCTGCCATCATGACGGGCATTCCGTAAAGCTGGCCTCTGAACTGGCTTTTCTGAGATTTTGCATATCTGGAGAAGTCAGGAATATTGAGTGCCATTGTAGCCCAGAATGCAATGTTGGCTGTCAAACCGCCGAGGAATACGTAGAGGAAACCGCCGCTTGCGTTAACTGTAGCTGTATCAGTTGTAGCCTGCAGCAGGTCGCCGAAAGAATATCCGCCTCCGCTTGCCAGTGCAATAGACCATACGAAAAGCATAATCGTTAACACGATCAAAACAGGAGAACCGATCGCTTCCAAGTATTTGATGCTTTCGGAACCCATTACGGTTACCCACCAAGTTAATAATAAGAAAATTCCGAATCCGATAAAGGGAGCAGCAGCCATCTGTCCGAAAGCCGGAACAAATGCAGCAACGAGAGAAACGATTGCTGCGCCGCCGATCCAGGACTGCACAGCATTCCATCCGCAAGCGGTGAGCGCTCTTGAAAGCGACGGCAGATGTGCGCCGACGGGTCCAAATGCAAGCCTGGCAAATACAGGGAACGGCAGACCGTACTTTGTACCTGCGTGGGAGTTAAGCTGAATAGGAATAAGGATGAGGATGTTTCCCAATGCTACATTGAATACGGCCATCCAAGGGGATAATCCCAGGGCAACCAATGAGGAAGCCATCGTGAAGGATGGGATACATACGGACATTCCGACCCAAAGCATTGCGATGTGATAAGTAGACCAAGATCTTTCTGAGATTGGAGTTGGTGCAAGGTCTTCGTTGTAAAACTTGGACGAAGATAGCTCGGCACGAGCGGCGTCAGTCAGTTCATATAAACCGCCGCTTTCTTTTTGCGTGTACTTTGACATTAAAACACCTCCATAAAATATACAGTTGTTAGATTATTACACGATCATTATACAACAGAATTACCCAGATGTAACTAGTTTTTTTATTAATTTGGCGAATTATTTTTTAACCTTCCAAATCTTCTGATAAATTGAAAAACCATGATTTTCTATACTAATATTGACAGAAAATCATGGTTTTATTCTTGTGTCAGGCAAGCTGCCTTTTCTTTAAATTAAGTGATCTCAGGCCTTTAAACCGTTTAATATCAGGGATAAAAAGTCACCTTGATCCAGCTCCCCCAACTGATGTTCCGAGGTGAACTGGGATAAGTCCACGGGGCAGAATTTCATACTGATAAAGTGGTGCACCGCACCCATGATGGCAACGGTTGCAAGAAGTGGATCGGATTTCCTAAATTCTCCTTGCAGAATGCCTTGCTCTATGATCTGATGCATAATCCGGAATTTGTCCGTCATAAGCTGGCTGATCGCTTCAATTAGAGCGGGGTTTTGAAATGCATCTGATTTCAGAAGCAAATCCAAAACAAAGTTCTTGCTAAAGGTGTATCTGGACGTATTCTCAAGCTCTACTTCGATGTACTTTTTCAATTTATTCTCACAATCAAGTTCTGCATTCAATCGTTCCGGAAGTTTTTCATAGCCAGCAGCGACCTCTGTTCTAAACAGTTCCATGAAAATGGCATCTTTACTATCAAAATACTCATAGACAGTGCCTTTGCCAATTCCTGCAGCATCGGCGATGTCAATGATCTTTGCATCAAGATAACCTTTCTTGACAAAGAGCTCATAAGCTGCTTTCAGAATCATTTCACGCTTTGATTGCTTTCCTTTGGTCATTAGATTTCCTCCTGCAGCGCTAGCTTCTTCGCCTTTCGTTCCGCTTTTTTAGCAACCCGCTTCAGATGACGGTCATCCATGATGGAGTAGAATACCGGCACGATAATCAGGGTGATGATCGTTGAGAAAATCAATCCACCAATAACGGTGATTCCCATTGGTGCCTGAATTTCTGCTCCGGTCCCAACACCAAAGGACAAGGGAAGAAGACCAAGTGTCGTTGTCAGCATCGTCATTACGATAGGACGAATCCTGAATTTGCCTGCATTGAGAATCGCTTCTTCTCTATTGGCGTATACCAGCTTATTCTGGTTGATAAAGTCAATGAGCAAGATCGAGTTATTAACGACGATACCGCCCAGCATGATAATTCCCAGGAAAGCGACCAGCGACAATGGTGTGCCGGTTAGGAACAGTGCCATGAATGCGCCTGTCAGAGCAAAGGGAATGGCCATCATGATGATGAACGGCTGCAAGAGCGATTCAAACTGGGAGGCCAGAATCATATAGATGATCAGTATAGACAGCAGTAAAGCGTAACCCAAACTTGTGAAGGATTCTGCCATTTCCTGTTGTTCTCCGCCTGTTTCTATAGAATAACCGGCAGGAAGCTGATAGTTCGCCAATGCTTTTTCGATATCTTTCGAAATGGATTGCAAATCCCGACCGGAGATATTTGATGATATGGTTACGGTTCGAATCTGATCCTGTCTGGTAATCTGGGATGGGGAGTTGTCAAAAGCAAACTCTGCGATTTCTCCCACGGTAACCAGTTGTCCGGTAGGTGCCGGTATGACGATCTGCTTCAGATTCTCAACCGATTCTTTATACACGTCGTTGAGAGAAAGGATGATATCCGTTTCTTCTCCATTGGTCTTCAGTGTCGTGGCTGTTGCTCCATTCAGAGCGGATTCCAGAGACTTCGCCAGCTGATAGGACGTGATACCGTATTTTGCGGCATTATTTCTCTGCAGCATCACCCGAAGCTCGGGATTCCCCTCGGTCATATCCGTCGAAACGTTGATTGTGCCCTTGACTCCTCGGATGACGTCAGCAAGTTCGAGGGAAACGTTCTTAAGGGTTTCCAGATCATCTCCCTTTAGTACGATGGAAATCGGGCTTCCGTTACCGCCGGACATATTCATTGAGGAGGTTTCAGATACAGTAAGCTTTGCTCCTACCAAAGTCTGTAGATCAAGTGTAGTTTCTCTTACAATGTCTGATGTGCTCCTTTTTCTGTCCTGTTTATCGATGAGGTTCACGGTAACTGTGGCAGTATTTGCAGAGCTCAGACTGAACATGTTGCTGTTTCCAATTGCAACGGAGCAAATCTTTAGCTCTGGGATATTGGCAATCACGTAGGATTCAATCTCACTGATGATTTTATCCGTATCTTCAAGAGATGTTCCGAAAGGAACTTCTGCTGTAATACTGAAACTGCCTTCATCGCTCGTGGGAAGGAGCTCTCCTCCTACAAAGGCCACAAGAACGGAGGAGGAAATCAGGATGATCAGAGCCCATACAACGATTTTCTTTCTGTGGTGGAGAGAGTATCTGAGGAATTTTAGGTATTCCTCCGTCGTATAGTTCATACCCCGTTCAAACAAGGGCAGAAGCTTAAACTCATATCTGCGTCCCAGAAGTTTTACATGGGTCCCCATATCTTTTGTATTCAATAATCTGGAGCATAGCATAGGAACGACCGTCAGTGCTACCAGCAGGGAGCAGAGCAGTGCAAATCCGATGGTATAGGAGAATTCCTTAAATATTGAGGCCGCGATTCCTTCCACAAAGACAATGGGAAGAAATACCGCGATCTTTGTCATGGTTGCTGCAAATACAGGCATGGTAACTTCCTTTGTACCCTCAATGGAAGCGTCCATTGCAGACATGCCTTCATCTCTTCTTCGATAAATATTTTCCATGACGACGATGGAGTCGTCCACCAGCATACCGATGGCAACTGCAAGTCCGCTGAGGGAAAGAACGTTCATCGTCAGACCGGTGAAATACATGATAATAAAGGTAGCAACGATGGATGTGGGTATGGAGATCGCGATAATCATTGTAGAAGCGACATTTCGCAGGAAAAGGAAACAGATGATTACTGCGAGGATACAACCCATGATTGCCGTTTCGGCTACGTTATAAATGGAATTTTTTATGTAGTCTGCCTGATCATAAGAGAAGGTAATCTCCAGATCAGGGTGAGAAGCTCTCAGCTTTTCAACCGCATCATTCACCTGCCTTGATACAACGACTGTGTTGGCGGTAGACTGTTTTGTGATGCTAATGCCGATGGCAGGGGATTCGTTAACACGGCCGATGGAGGTTTGATCTTTCAGCGCTTCTTCCACGGTGGCCACATCTTGAAGATAGACCACTTCTCTTGTTGGGAGGACGAAGGGTACGTGCTTGATATCATCAAGGGAGCGGAATTCGCCGATGGTTCTGACCACCAGTTCTTTAGAACCTTTTTTAACATCGCCGCTGGGCAGGCTGACATTCTCCGCCGCAAGCATACCGCTGATGTCGCTGAGGGTCATGCCGTAGCCGGAGAGTCTTTCCTGATCAAACTTAACGCTGATCTGCTTTTCAGTTCCGCCGAAGCTGCTTGCCGCGGCCACGCCTTCACTTCTTTCGAGTGCAGGGATGACATCATCATCAACAATGGTATTCAGCTTTTCCAGGGACATATCTCCCGAAACATAAAGCTGTGAAACAGGCATCATTGTGGGATCCATGGTTAGAATCATGGGTTTGGTTGCATTGTCAGGTAGATATTCTGAAATGATATCAACCTTTTCGCGCATGTTTAGGGAGGCGAAATTCATATCTGTTCCGCTTTCAAATTCGCATAAAACGATTGAGTTTCCTTCCATGGAATAGGAATAGATCGCCTTAATGTTTTCTACTGTTGCAATTTGCTGTTCCACAGGTTTTGTAACAAGATTCTCGATTTCTGTGGGGGCAGCATTGGGATATTGGATCATAACCATTGCATAAGGCAGCTCCATTTTTGGATAAAGGTCAATGGGCAGCCTTGTAAAAGATACTGCGCCGAGTACAACAATAATGAGCATCAGCATAATTGTTGAAACAGGACGCATAATCGCTGTTTTGGAAAAATTCATGCTATCACTCCTACTCTATAATGTTGAACTCTGAGGTTTCCTCAAGATATTCCTGCCCTTTAATAACAATGGTATCACCGGCTTTTACTCCGCTTTTGATTTCCGCAAGATCCCCGTTGTCCACGCCAAGAACTACATCTTTCAGTTTCACTTTGCCGTCTTCAATGACGGCAACCACTGTTTTTCCTGACTTGATCAGGACAGCACTTGAGGGGAGTGCTATCACGTTCTCTGTTTTCTCGGAGGTGATGACTACCTCTGCAAACATGCCCGGCTTGATAGCAGCTGTTTCATTATCCAGGGTGACTTTCATCGGATACGTAAGGGAACCGGCCGCCGGGGCAGGAGACAGTGCAGTGACTGTTCCGGTAAAAGGAGTGTCGGAAGCAGAGGATACAAGCACATCGACTTTATCTCCCACTTTGATTTTGTTAATAAGAGCCTCAGATAAACTGGTGTCAATTTCCAGTTTGTCTATGTTGGCGATTGTTACCGCGGGGGCAGCCTGAGAGGCAATTGCTCCGGCATTTACATTGACGGAAGTAATAAATCCGTCGATCGGAGCTGTTACGACAAAGTTGTTTATACTATCGCTTGCGGAAGTATAGGTTTCCTTGGCTACCGTATACTTTGTTTTGGCTATCTCGTATTCCTGAAGTGAGATTGCTCCTTCGTTAAAGAGCGTTTCCATTCGGCTTAAATTTACAGATGCATCGTTCAGAGCTGCTTTCGTTTGATTATATGTAGTCGCAGCTTGTGTTTTATCCATCTCAAACAGAACGGTGCCTTTTGCTACCTTCTGTCCCAGCTCCACATAAACGTTTGTTACTTCACCCATAGCTTTTGGAATCAATGCGACCTCTTCGACCGGTTCCAGTCTGCCGGTAAGAGGCGAGGTACTCTCTAACGTTGTGATGGCAGCAGTAGTTACTTTGATGTTGACCACATCACTGGTGACAGCCGTCTTGTCTTCCAGTTTGCTGGAGACAATACGAAAAGCGCCGATTGCTACAATTAGTATTACTACTGCTAAAACGAATTTTTTCTTTTTGCTCATACTTCTGAAGCTGTCAAATTTCTTTTTACTCATTTTCTTTCCCCTTCTGCTGATAAGATACACCGCTTCTGACCAACGGGTCAGAAGCACAGTTATTATATTAATGAAATAGGCAAATCATGTCAATACAAATCCGACCCGTGAGTCAAAAAAATTGCTGCTCTGTTTTTCTTTCAATTATTTTAATAGAAAAATTTCTGCCGATCGCCGGGGAACGGTTTGAACTTATGATATAATAAATACAAAATCTGAAACCAAAATCGGAGATTTTGCCTCAGGTGTATTTATTGTATCGGTGTGAAGCAAACCGGAGCAGCGGTTTGCACGTATGATATAATAAATAATCTTCATTAAAAATCAATGAGAATTTCATTAGGAAATCATTGGAATCCAATTGGAGTTTTATAAAGTTGTAATTCGACAGCATCGATTGACAAAAAGATGCGGATCTGTGAGAACATGAAATAGAGAGGACGGAGAGCGGGTATGGCTGTGTTATCAAAGAAAAAAGTATTGGAAGCGGTTGAAATTTTGGAAGGGATGTATCCTGAGGCTGACTGTGAGCTTACCTTCGGTTCCGTTTTTCAATTACTTGTGGCGGTGGTTATGTCTGCGCAGACAACAGATAAAAGTGTAAATCAGGTTACAAAGGTGCTATTTGAAAAATATCCGGATGCTTGGTCCATTGCTGCAATGGAGGAAACCGAGCTGCAAGAGATGATTAAACGGATTGGAATGTACCGTACAAAGGCGAAGAATGTTCTGCGTCTTGCACGGATCTTGACAGAAGAATACGACGGCGAGGTTCCGGGGGATTATGACAAACTGATCGTGCTTCCCGGTGTGGGGCGAAAGACTGCCAACGTAGTTCTTGCCAACGGTTTTGGTCAGCAGCGCATTGCAGTGGATACTCATGTATTTCGCGTCTCAAATCGCATCGGTCTTGTAAAAGAGCCAGACGTACTTAAGACTGAACTCTCCTTGATGAAAGTACTGCCGGAGGACAAATGGACAAGAATGCATCATGCATTGATCTGGCATGGCAGAAGGGTATGTGACGCCAGGAAGCCCAGATGTCCGGAATGTCCGCTGAACTCCCTTTGCCTTTATTGGAAGAGTGTGGGCACCGTTATAAAGAAGAAGGGAAGCAGCTCAGCCAAGAAAGATAGCCCTATGGCTGAACAAAGGAAGGGTGGAACCACCGCGAAAGAGAGGAACCTATGAAAGCTGCCATCACTGATCAAATAGGGGAATTCGTAAGTAAATATGAAGAGCGTGATAAGATCAAAACAAAGTGGGGGAAGCCTTTGGTGGGATTTGCAGATGCAAAGCATCCACTGATCATGGGACTGCCCGAAATCATCTCATCCTCTCATCAGCTTCCGGAGGATGTTCTGCCCGGTGCTTCCATCGTTATTGCGTATTTTGTGCCTTTTACTCGTGAGTTGAATCAAACAAATCAAGTGCAAAACGATATTGCGTCCAGGGAATGGGCTGTTGCGTACGAAGAGACCAATGGAATGTTTCTTAAGTTAAATGAGTATCTCATCGCTTCCTTGGCGGAAAAAGGGGTTCGTGCCGCGGTTTCGCCGGAAACCCGCACCTTTGACAGGGAAACGCTCATCAGCAATTGGTCCCATAGGCATATGGCCAGAGCTGCGGGGCTCGGATCGTTCGGACTGAACAATATGCTGATTAACAAGCAAGGCTGCTGCGGAAGATATCACTCGCTTGTTACGGATCTTGATGTGATTCCTGATTCTCCAGATGCGGAGGAGTACTGTCTTTACAAGAAAAACGGAAGCTGCGGGGTCTGCATGAAACGTTGTCCTGCAGGCGCCATATCAGCGGAAGGCTATGACAGAAAAAAGTGCTTTGGAGTGCTGCAAAAGAATGCGATGATTCATACTGGGCTTGGGGACTCGTATACCGGAGAAATAGAGGAGCTGGACTCAGGAAAACGTGCTGAAGACATAACGGTTCAGAAGACGGAATTAAATAAACCGTTGGGAATGTCGGGAGCAGAAGATAAGATAAAGAGTGGCAGCGACGTCTGCGGTAAGTGCATCGCCTTTTCTCCCTGCGCATTCTTTCGGTAACTCGAAAAAAAGAGGTCTCATCCGAATTTTCGGAGGAGACCTCTTTATCATTAAAATGATGGCCTAATTGGCGCCGCAGCATTTCTTATATTTTTTTCCGCTGCCGCAGGGACAGGGGTCGTTTCTGCCGGGTTCCTTATCTTTGACTACTGTTTTGGACTTTTTGTGTGTCTTTGTAATTTCCTGTCTTTCTTCTTCAGTGAGAATTTGTTCCCACTGGGGAAGGGTGTACAGGTAGTCGGCCTTTGCTTCCAGCATATTAAAGAATAGCTTGTTGTAATCAATATCAAGCTCGATCTGAGATTCTTCATCAAAGCTCTTGAAATCCAGCTCCTGATTCAGACTTGAACTGATTCCATCCAGAAAACCCATGAAAATTACTGGGTCAGCTTCGTATTTTTCCGCAAGTTCTTTAAAAGAACCTGTAACTTTTTCCTTGTAATTTTCAAGAATCCCGCTGTAGATTCTTTTCTCGGTTGAACTGTATTTTTCCCAGAACGCGCCAAAGGTTTCATCGGTCTGATGATCGATCAAGTCCTGCCACTGTTCAAATAAACTCATGAAATAATTCCTCCATCTTATTTAAATTTTTCTGATTGTAAAGCGTTACATCACACGGATGATACTTTTTATTTCGCTGGCAAACTTTGCTTTTCCGATCTTGTCCAAGGCTTCATCCAGACGGGATCTGGTTACCTCGTGAAGGATAAATACCAGGGGCACTTCTCTAAGGTCGTTGACATCTCTTGACAGCTGAAGAACAGAATCTACTCCGATTCCGCAAGCTCCAAAGGTCGTGGCGATGCTGCCCAGAACTCCGGGAACATCTTTTGCCATCATGTTGACGTAATATTTATTCTGACCTTCACCGACATAGCGGAGCATCTTTTTTGCCTTGGTTTCCGCATAGTGGTCAAAGGCAGCACCTTTTGCAATGGCTCTTGAAATTTCGATCACATCTCCCATAACTGCGCTTCCTGTAGGCAGAGGACCGGCTCCTTTTCCGTAGAACATCAGGTCATCTACCGCATTGCCGGTGACGAAAATTGCATTGAATTCATTGCTGACGGAAGCGAGGGGGTGATCCTTGGGAACAAAAGCAGGCTGTACGTGTGCTTCCAACTGATTGCCCACCTTTTTAGCGGTAGCTAGAAGCTTAATTTTATATCCGAACTGATCCGCAAGCTTAATATCTTCTTTTGAAATCCTGGAAATTCCGGCAGTGGGGATTTCCTGGGGTGCAACTCGGATCCCGAACACCAGGGAGATGAGGATGGAAAGCTTATTTGCTACATCGATGCCCTCTACGTCAGCAGTGGGATCCGCTTCCGCAAAGCCCTTTTCCTGAGCAACCTTGAGCACATCCGCATAATTCAGTCCAAATTCCGTCATCTGAGTAAGAATATAGTTTGTAGTTCCGTTTACGATACCGAGAATCTCTTCGAATTCGTTTGCAAGAAGATCTGATGCAAGGGTATTCAAAATAGGAATACCGCCGCCTACGCTGGCTTCATAGCGGAACATCACCTGGTTTTCTTTTGCAGCATCCATGAATGCGTCATAATTGGCTGCCACCGCTGCTTTATTTGCAGTTACCACGTGCTTTTTGTTCTGGAGAGCCTTCAGCATAAAGGTGCTGGCGGGTTCAATCCCTCCC
>JAQSXD010000020.1 GCA_029266295.1 Bacillota bacterium
CACGCAAAATCAGGCAACTTGAACAATGCGCTGTCTAAAACAAGCTCTCCCCTGGTGGTTACCTTTGACGCAGATATGATTCCACGAAGCAGCTTTCTCATGAAATCTGTTCCCTACTTCTTTCTGCCCCGGCTAAAAAAGACCCCTGATGGCAGGTGGGTCGAACGAGATCGGGAAGAGCTGGACAACTCCTACCGGATTGGATTTATCCAGACTCCGCAGAGCTTTTACAACCCTGATTTATTTCAGTACAATCTGTTTGCAGAGCGGAATATTCCCAATGAACAAGACTTCTTTACAAAGGAAGTCAACGTCATGAGAAACAGTTCCAACGCACCTGCTTATACGGGCTCCAACACCGTGCTGGCCCGAAGCGCACTGGAAGAAATCGGCGGCTTTCCCACCGATACCATCACCGAGGATTTTGAAACCGGCATAAAGATTCAGAGCCTGGGATATACAACCTATGCCACAACGGAGGTTTTGGCCAGTGGCCTGACCCCTACTTCGATCAAGACCATGATTTCACAGCGTGTCCGATGGGCAAGAGGCGTTATACAGAGTATCAAAAACTGTAAGGTACCTTTCAACAAGGGACTTTCCATCTCTGCGCGGATCAGCTACATGGTCAGTTACTCCTACTGGTGGTCCTTTGCACGCCGCATCATTTTTACCATGTCACCGATCATGTTTGCTTTGTTTGACCTTCGGATTGCGGTCTGCGGATTTTGGGATCTACTGGCGTTCTGGGCACCGTCTCATTTATTTTACAGTCTGGCCATGCGAAGTCTTTCCAGCGATACGCGAAACCAAAGATGGTGCCAGATCATCGATACGATATTGGCTCCCTATCTGGTTCTGCCGGTGATTTTAGAAGATCTGGGAATGAAGCAGATGAAGTTTCAGGTGACCAGAAAAGGCAGCGAGGAACGGGAAAAGGAATTTACGTTCCATTATGCGATTCCCCATTTGATTATGCTTGGCCTTTCCGCTGCGGCACTGATCCGGTTTACCAGCGGGAAATACGGCCTTGCACTGATTTACAGCAGCATCATTATCTTCTGGCTCATCTACAACGTAATCAACCTTGCTTACGCTGTTTTCTTCATGCTTGGCAGGAGAATTTACCGCAGCAGCGAACGTTTTGATGCGACACTGCCGCTGCAAATATCTTATGATGACAGAACCATCGACGCGCATACTGTCAATATATCCGAAGGGGGTCTGGCCTTTTCTCTAAACCGGCCGGAATATATCCCTCCCGATCAGCTCATTCGCTTTCATGTCTATAACAACCAATATCGGGCAATTTTCGACGGGGTGGTAATCTACGTCAAACAGGCGGGAAACAAGTGGTACTACGGGGTAACCATCAAATCCTTGGATAGCGAAAACAAACGGCAGTACATGCAGCTCATTTATGACAGAATGCACTCACTGCCTACAAAGATGAACGTTTGGATCACCGCATTTGATGATCTGACCCACAACATGAGCATACGAATGGAAAAGCAGCGGTCGGATTTGCGGGCTCTTCCCAGAATTGACCTGTATCAACCTATCCGTTTTGACGACGGAAGCCACTGTTTGATGTTGGATTTTAATTACCGTTTTGCGATGGTAAAGGATCTTTCTGCCTTGGGTTCCCACAAGATCGGCGTTCAAGAAAAACAGTATACCTGCACTCTGAGTCCAGGTCTTCAAATGGTTCTTGCGCCTGTGAAAGCCGACATAGACAACATCCGCGAGGGTCTGCTGATGCGCGTGGTGAACTGGCAGGAATTGATTTACAACCCGGAGTTCAAGCGCATTTTGACCAGTTGGAGCCTGGAACGGCAGCGGGAGCTGCAGGCTAAGGCTGCGGAAGCAGAAGCGGTTCAGAATCTCTAGCGGAAGCTAATAAAGGAGTTACGAAAATGGAACTGATCATGACCGCCTTGCGTTTTCTGATCCTGCTGATTTCCTGTCTGGGTTACATCATGTTTTTCCGGCAGGTTCTTTCCATCCACACAAAACTCAGCTGGATCTTTACATTTTCCATCATCGCTTGCATTCTCTATTTTGCAGGACTTGCAGGTGTCCTTTTCTATGCCTTCAGCGGCATCTTTGTGGGCGGCCTGGGGCTCTTTCTCTTTTTCCTTCTCACAGGAAGGCATCGGATTCTGACCAACCTGAAGGCACTGAATATGCTGAATATCGTCTACTGCATCGGTTTCGGTATGATATTCACTTCTCTGATCAGCACCCAGTATATTCATTATGACAATTTCTCTCACTGGGGGCTCATTGTGAAGTACATGCTCATGACCAATGAATTTCCCACAGCAGCTTCTGCGCTGATTGATTTTAAAACCTATCCTTTGGGAAGCTCCGTATTTCTTTATTACGTCTGCCGGGCAGCGGGAAATTCCCAAGGGGTTATGCTTGTGGGGCAGGCCATGTTGATTTTTGCCTGTTTTTACGCCATGTTCGGCGTCATTCGGGATACCAAGCGGTTTCTGCTCTGTGCTATCATGGCGCTCTGCTGTTCCGCCATGACCTTTTATAATATTTCCATCCGGATCAATAATCTGCTGGTGGATTTTTTGCTGCCCCTGCTGGCACTTTCCGTGATCAGCATTCTGTTCGTCTACCGCCAGGATTTCAAGCGGGCTTGTATCATCAGTGCCCCCGTACTGGCGTTGCTGGTGATTGTAAAGAACAGCGGCTTGTTTTTCGCGGCAATCTGCTATGCGTATCTTCTGTGTCTGGCCTTTCAAAACAAGAAGTATCGAAGACGGGAACAGAAAGCAACAGCTTTACTCATTGCCGTTCTCACCATCGCGGTTTCCTTGTCAACCTTCTTCGCTTGGAGCTATCATACCGAAACGGAATTCAAGGGAGAAAACACCAAGCATACCATGAGTGTTGACAATTTCAGTGAAGTATCCTCGGAGAAAACCTCGGAGATCCGGGCGGAAATCATGCAGAATTTTTTCAATGCGGTCTTTACGATGGACAGTCTTTCCACGCGGGGGATTGTTTTGTTCCAGCTATTCGCCTTAGCTGCCTGGGCAGCTGCGTGGCTGATCTATAGAAGAACCTGGGCGCTATTGAAGGTGCTGTTCTGGGTGGATACGGCCATTGTGCTCTATTATGCCGGAATTCTTGCCATGTTCATCTTTACCATGCCCACAGAGGAAGCTTTGATTCTGGCCGGGTTTGAGCGGTATGCTTCCAGTATTGTCATCTTTCTCATTGGAGCACTGGCGATTTTCGGTGCTCATGATGCAGAAAACACGCTCCATGTGCAGCAAGGGGCAAAGCGAAATGCCATGGCCTTTAAAAGCCGGATGTCAAAAAATGCTTATGAAACGGGAACAATCATCCTCTCAGCAGCTGCGATTATCATACTGCTTTCTGAGGTCAACGGAATGACCAGCATGAAGCTTTCCTATCCCGATTCTCTGCCGGGAAAGGTCTATCATATGGTTGGAGATCACTGGTCGGGAGAAGACGGGAACAAATATTTGTTCTATGCCTCCGATACCGACAGTCAGGTAACCAACTTTTATCTCCAGTATTCCGCAAAGTATTTTCTATACGCGCCCAACGTGGATGCTATTTATGAGTTTGATAAGGAGTCCTTTCAGAATCAACTGAAGAAATATGATTATTTTGTAATTCTTGAAAGCGACGACAATATTGCTGGTTTTATGAAAGAATACGGCAAGACAGGGGATGTGACCGGGGTCTACAAAGTGAAGGACACGTTCTTCTAGGAAACCAGCGCTTTCACCAGCTCCGGATAGTTCCACTGAAGTTCTTTTCTATTGAAGACGGAATTGTCCCACCAGATGCAGGGAATCTCCTGTTCTCCGGCTAGTTTTCGGACATACTTGACCCAGGCGGCCCGGGAGTCTTCATTGTTTTTATCAAGGGCTCCGTACTCACCAATGATGACAGGAACGCCGCGGCGGTGAAAGATCCGTTTGATGTCACGAAAAGCCTGATCAATTTCTTCTGTTTGTTCTTTCTTTGAAGTCCACTTCGCTGTTCGGTTCTCCGCGAGGGTAAACTCGTAAGGCCGATAAAGGTGCACCGATACGATCATCCGCTCGCCCTTTGGCATCTGAAAATCGGACAGTGCTTCCGGAAGAGTACTGGCACAGTAGGTAGGCAACATCAAGTAGCGATCCTGATTCCGTCCTCCGGAGGATCGCACGGTCTCTGCAAAAACAGTATTGAGCCGATTCACGATCTTTCTCGCTTCAGGGGTTCCTGCGTACCATTCTTCGGCAGTGCCGATGAGTCTTGGTTCATTCATGCTTTCAAAAAGAAGTTTCTCATCATAATCCTGAAAGCGCACTGCAATCTGCTGCCAAAGCTTCCTTGTGATCTCTTCTGCTTTTTCTGCATTCCCCGCTGCGGGCGTGTACCAGGAGTCATGATGTGCGTTTAAGATGACGTACATTTCGTTTGCAATGCCGTAATCCACCACCTGCTGCACCCGATCCATCCAGGAAGGATCAATCTCATAATTCTCGTCCATATGCTCATACCACGTGACCGGCACTCTCAGGGTTTGAAACCCTGCCCTTTTTATGGAATCAACCATCTCTTTTGTTGTATAAGGATTGCCCCAATAGGTCTCATATTGTTCCGGCGCAGCCAGCCTGTCATTCAGGCCGTGGGAGTCAAGGGTGTTTCCAAGATTAAACCCCGGATCCAGCTGGGAGACAAAACGCACATCCTGAAACATGAGGTTGTAAATGAAATATCCGCCATACAGTCCGGCAAGCGCCACAGGAAGAAGCAAAAAAAGGAGCCCCCGCCGCTTTCTCCCGGGAAGACCTTTTGAGGAAGCCGTCTCGGTCCGTTTTCCTCTTTTGTTTCCCGTTGCGGTTGAAACTCCTGTATCACTTATCATCATAGCAATTTCTCCAGATCAATGATTTCATAAAACTAGCCTATGCCCGTTCCCAAGATGGAATCAGACTTTTGATGCAATCAGACTTTCTCCGACGCAACCAGTTTATGTAAAATTTCCTCGATGAATATAAAAAATACCGTTCTTGATTTTTCATGAGGCTTTAGTCCCTGAGGCTGGGGGTATTTGCAAAGCCAGAAGATCCGGTCGCAGTTTGTCAGCAGACTTTTATTATACTCTTCTGCAATGGTCAATACCTGGCAGCCTTTTTCCCGGGAAATCCGATAGACATTTTCAAAGGAACGAAACGTCCCGGTTGTTGTAAAAATCACCAGCAGTGTATTCTGATCTACCATGGTTTCCACGGAGATCTCATCGCCAACAACCTGAATGAATTTCCCCGAACAGCTCCTGAGCCGGTATTCGAAATACTGGGCACAGATAAAGGACGGGCCATAACCGAACAGGATGATTCGTTCATGGCTGTTCATCATTTCAATAAATTCATCCACCAATGCCGGATCAAAATCGTCGATAAAATGCTTGATGCGTTCCAGCTCACTGGAGGTTTTCTTCTGAGGAAGTTCTCTTCCGTAGAGAAAATCCATGAACTGCTTGTAGTTCGTAAACCCGAGCTTTTTCACAAGTTTGGAAATTTTGGAGATGGAGCAGCCGCACAATTCCGCGGCATTGGTAATCTTTAAATCGGGATGAAGCTTGGAGCCTTCGAGCATCCGTTCATAAATCTGCTGCTCAAAGGAATTCAAATTGCTGAAATCAATATTATTCATAGATCGTATCCTCTTCTCCTCATTTTCCTATTCTTCCCAATTGTGCGTTTCCTGATTCAATTTTATCATCTTAAAGCGCGTCGGTAAAGAGATTATATTCATTTTCGGTCTTAATTTGTGGAAAATTTTCCGTTTTATTAATATTTATTAAAGTATTATATAAAATTTTCCGTATTTTTATTGACTTGCATGAACGCCAGTAGTATGATTCAGTTAAATCATACATCGATGTGTCTAATAATCAGGCGATCAATCAGCTTCCGTCAGAAAGGGCAAGTCTTAGGCGATTGATCAAAAGGATGAATATAGGAAAGTGGAGGTCTTGAGAATGAGTGCAGAAACACTATGGAATGGTTTGAGAGAAATATTATCGGAGGAAGGGCAAATCAACACAAACCCCGATGATTTATATGATGCGGCGGCTGACCGGTATAAGAAATATGCCAAGGCAAGAAACGTTCTGGATGTACCCACGCCCCTTGCCATTGTCTATCCCAAATCTGTGGAAGAAATCAGCAAACTGATGCGCTTTTGCAATGAAAATCTGATCAACGTAATTCCAAGAGGTGGAAAAACTGCTACAGAAGGTGGTCTGGAAAACTGGAAAGAGACTACCATCGTAATCGACGCAGAGCTTCTGAATCAGATTATTAAGATTGATGAATATAACATGCAGGCCACGGTTCAGGCGGGCGTTCCGCTTCAGACACTGGAAGACGAACTTCGCAAAGTTGGGCTGACCACGGGTCACTCTCCCCAATCAAAACCAGTAGCCAAGTACGGTGGACTGGTCGCCACCAGAAGTATTGGCCAATTCTCAACACTGTACGGCGGAATTGAGGATATGGTGGTGGGCCTCGAATGCGTCTTCCCCGACGGACACGTGGCAAGGATTAAAAATGTTTCCAGAAGAGCCGGTGGCCCTGACATCCGTCACATTCCCATTGGAAATGAGGGGACCCTCTGTTACATAACGGAAGTTACCGTGAAGGTTTTCCGCTACTATCCTGAAAACAACAGGTTCTTTGGGTATCTGGTCAAAGATATTGAAACCGGGGTCAGCGTTCTGCGAGAGGTTATGGCTTCTGGTTATCGTCCTTCGGTAGCTCGTGTTTACTCGGAAGAGGATGCCCGACAGCACTTCTATCACTTCTATCAGGATCACTGCGTTTTGATCTTTATGGCAGAGGGCAATAAAGGAATTGTAGAGGCAACTGCAAAAGGCATCGAAGAAGCGGTAGAAAAGTATCAGGAAGGCATCATTGAGCAGGTCGACAGTACCTTAATCGAAGACTGGTTCAATCACCTCAACTGGTCCCAGCAGGACATTGACGATGAAATAGAAGGTATGATTGAGAACGACAGTCATGCCGGTTTTACCACGGAAATATCAGCCGATTGGGAAACCATTCCTAAGATCTACTATAATGTAATGAGCCGCATCCGAAATGAATTTCCAAGGGCTCACGATCTGACCATGCTGGGCGGACATTCTTCCCACAGCTATATAAACGGAACGAACATGTACTTCGTCTACAACTACAGCATCCACTGCGCACCGGAAGATGAAATGAGAATCTATCATCATCCGCTGCAGACGATCATCGTAGAAGAGACTCTGAAACTGGGCGGCTCCATGTGCCATCATCACGGAATCGGAAAGTATAGAAACGAATGGACAAAAGAGGAGCACGGTTCTGCTTACTATATGCTTGAAAAGCTCAAGGAAGCTTTTGATCCCAACGGCATCATGAATTTCGGAACCATCTTCCCCCAAGAAGAAGGCATCAAGTATCAGAAATAAGGAAGTACCGTATGAAAATCATTTGTCTGATAAAATTTGTACCGGATGTTGAGAATTTTAAATACGATTATGAGCGGAATGTGCTGATTCGGGAAAATGTCAGAATGATTCTGAACCCCGATGATGCTTGTTCTGTGGCCTTTGTGCTGAAGATAAAGGAACAGCATCCCGATACTGTGATTGAATTGGTGACCATGGCACCCCAAAGCATTATTCCTCAGCTGGAGGACCTGCTGCGGCTGGGTGTGGATCATGCATCGCTGATTTCGGATAAGGCTTACGTGGGCAGTGATACCTATGTCACCAGCAGGATTCTAGGGCGGTATTTAAGTGAAGCAACCTTTGACTGCATCCTGACAGGAACCCATACCCTGGATGGTGACACCTCCCATGTACCCGCTCAAATTGCAGAGCTTCTGGGTCTTTCTCAACTGTCCAATGTCGTAGAAATTGACGAGGCCGCATTCTGCCACGAAAGTGCTGTTGTGATGGTAGACGAAGAACTTTCTTACGGAAAATACGAGATTCCCCTTCCGGCAGTCATCAGTCTGCGGAAGGATCGAAAATACAAACTGCCCTATATTAAATATGCAGAGCTCAGCCGGGATGTAAAAGACCGGATCCAGATCATAGATAACGCACAATTGGGTTTAGCCACAGAGCAAATTGGTATTGGCGGCTCCCTCACACAGATTTCCAGCACTTTTGTCAAATCCATGGAAAAGAAGGAGCGGCGCATCGTTAGAAATGATGAAGAAGGCATCGATCTTGTCTATTCCTTTTTAAAGGAAAGAGGGTTTGTTTGATATCTGCTCAGTTTCTTCGTGAAAGGATCATTCGATTTGAAAAAAGTTCTTATTTACTATGAGCAAAAGCAGCATAAAAACTCCATAGAGCTTCTGGCGGTTGCCCGGATGATTTACGGAGACGACGGCACGAGGAAAGAGGGCATAGAAGACTATGAAACCTACGGAGTTTCTTTCGGTCCCATCGAGGTGGAAGCAGAATGCCTATTTGATTTCCTGATCGAGGTTGGAGACGATTCAGCACCGCTTGAGAAGAGAGTAGAAGCTCATTCCCAGGAGCAAAGAAAAAACAATTCTCCTGTATATGATGCACTCTTTTTGACTTCCGTCCTGGACGAATTGCAGCAGGAATATCAGTTTGACTGCATCCTCTTTCCCGCAACCCACATGGGAAGAATGCTGGCACCCAGACTTGCAATGCGTCTTCAGACCGGCTTGGTGGCGGATGTTACTGACATCAGGCGTAAAGACGGGGTAATGGAAATCGTCCGGCCTGCTTTCAGCGGAAAGCTCATGGCTGGAATCCTGAGCAGAAAAGCTCCGCTGATGATGAGCGTACGCCAGAACGTATTCTCCTATGCGCCCGACAGGCTGGCAGAGACACGACGAATCAGTCACACGCCCAAGACCGTCTGTAACGGCGGAATCCGGCTGCTGGAAGTACGGGAAAAGGAAGCCACCGGGGATATCCGGGACAGCGATATTCTAATTTCCGGCGGCGGCGGCGTGATGAAGGATTTTAAAAAACTCTCAGAGCTGGCGGTCGAACTGAATGCCCTGGTCTCAGCCAGCCGAAAAACCGTAGATCACGGAATTGCACCAAGAAGCATCCAAGTCGGTCAGTCCGGTAAGACCGTAAGCCCCAAACTCTATATGGCACTTGGGATCAACGGCTCGATCCAGCATATCGAGGGACTGAAACATGTGGAATATATGATTTCTGTCAATACCAATCAAAACGCCCCGATTTGCAGTATCTCCGACATCGTCGTGGTAGGAGACGCAAAGGAGTTTATCAATAAACTTACAGAAAAGATCCGAAAGGAAAAACAAATATAATACATGATTCTTACATCATTGAGGAGGAAAAAAGCATGAACATTATGGATTTTAACATGGATTTCTTTTCACTAAAAGGGAAAAACGCCATTGTCACAGGAGGCAACAGCGGTCTCGGCCAGGCATTTTCCGTGGCACTCGCCAAGGGTGGTGCAAATATCATGGCAGTCAGCATCATGGAGGATGACGGCGAAACCAAGGATTGGGTGACCTCCTGCGGCGTACAGTACAAATACGTCATGGCTGATATCACCGCAGAGGGCGAGTGCAAGCGCGTGGTTGACGACTGCGTCAATACCTGGGGCAGCATTGATATCCTTGTTAATTGCGCAGGGATCTGCATCAACATCGAAGATGTTACCAAATTCACGAGAAAAGAGTGGGATAAGATGGTGTCAGTCAATTTGACAGCTGCCTTTGAAATGATCCACGAATCCTGCAAATACATGATTCCTCAGCAGAGCGGAAAGATTATCAACATCGCTTCCCTCTTTGCCTTCCTGGGCGGTCAGTGGTCTCCGGCATACGCCGCTACAAAGCACGGCATCGTCGGTCTGACAAAGTCCATGTGCGATGAACTGGCACAGTTCAATATTCAAGTCAACGCCATCGCTCCCGGATATTTTGCTACCAAGCTTACGGAAAAAACAAGAAGTGATGCAAAAAGAAACGGAGAAATCCTTGCTCATATTCCTGCAAATCGCTGGGGATGGCTTGCTGACCTCATGGGAACCTGCGTCTTCCTTTCCAGCCATGCAGCTGACTATGTAAACGGACACACCCTGACGGTGGACGGCGGCTATTTGATGAGATAACTTCTGGAGGAGTTCAATGAGCGATAAATATTTGATCGGAATCGACAGCGGTTCACAGAGTACCAAAGTTTACATCTTCAATCAGCACGGAGAAGTCATCTGTACCGAGAACGAAGGCCTAAAGCCCATGATCGCAAGGGAGCCCGGTTTCGTAGAGCATCCTGATGACGATCTCTGGGACAGTTTGAAAGCGGTTCTCAAAAAGCTGATGGCTTCCTTCAAAGGAAATCCTTCCGACATTGTTGGCCTGGGGCTTTGCTCCATCCGCTGCTGCCGGGTCTTTGTAAAGGAAGACGGAACACTGGCTGCTCCTGTCATGAGCTGGATGGATATCAGGGCTTATGAAACCTATGAAGATCAACCGGAAATCCGGTATACCAGCCCTACTTCGGGCTATCTTACCCACCGGCTTACCGGTGAATTTCGTGATACGGCAGCAAATGCCTACCAGGGACAGTTCCCTGTGGATATGGACACCTGGCAGTGGTCTGAAAACGCGGAACATTTTAACAGCTTTAAGATTCCCAAAGAAAAACTGATGGAAATCCGCATGCCGGGAGAGATTCTTGGCTATATAACGAAACAGGCTGCCGCAGAAACAGGTCTTCCCGCAGGCATTCCTGTGGTTGCCACTGCAAACGATAAAGCAGTGGAAGCTTTGGGCTCCGGTCTGATTGAATCCGATACCGGACTTGTATCCCTGGGTACCTACATTACCTCTATGGTATTTGGCAGCAGGAATATCACCGAATCGGCAAATTACTGGACCAATCTTTCCTGTATTCCCCACAACTACCTTTACGAAAGCGGTGGCATCCGCCGGGGTATGTGGCTCATCTCCTGGTACAAGGGCATCATCGGAGAGGAATATGCAAAGAAAGCAAAAGCAGAAGGCTTCTCCGTTGAGGATTCCCTTGCAAGAGAAGCGGAGCAGGTTCCTGCAGGTTCCGATGGTTTGCTTACCATACCCGACTGGCTGGCTCCGGCCACACAGCTATACCGGAAAGGCGTCATTCTGGGCTTTGACGAGCGACACACCAGAGGACATATCTACCGCTCCCTGCTGGAGGGGATCGCCATGACTCTGAAAAGCAGCTACGACGCAATGAACGAGGAGCTGGGTGTCAAGCCGGACAAAATCATCGTCTGCGGCGGAGGCTCCAACAGTGACCTCTACATGCAGATCTTCGCTGACATGTATGGTGTCAAAACCGTTAGAAATCAGATCAACGGTGCTGCGGCTCTGGGATCTGCAATCTGTGCGGCCGTTGCTGCAGGCATTTACCCTGATTTCAAGGAAGCAGTCCAGGCAATGGTAAAAGTCAGGGATGAATTTACTCCCAATGCGGCAAACCATGAAACGTACAGCAAGATCATCGCAGGGGCTTACCGCGGTCTGCCGGAAATGCTGGAGCGTACATTAAAAACGGTTTATGAAGCAATTAAGTAATTCCATCACGCTTTTTGAACACCAGGATCATAGTAAACACAAATGAAAAGCTGCGCAGCTTTACAGATAAAAGACAAGACTACTTTCAAATTCTCCGAAAGGTGGTGTTTTTTTAAACGCTGAAATCTTTTGATTCATTCATTTTTTTAATAATGAGAGGGAGGAATTCTCAATGGAGAACGTAATCAATTCGAAAAGAAAGTGGATCATTCTTGCGATCCTTGCCGCTGCAGGCGGTATCATCTATGAGCTGCCCTATCTGAGATATACATACTATAAACCCTTGATTGAAGGTTTGGGCCTCACCAATGCAGAGTTCGGCGCATCCATGAGTATGTACGGAATCATTGCCATGATATTTTATCTTCCCGGAGGATGGCTGGCTGACAGATTCTCCCACAGAAAGCTCATCGCATTTTCTCTGGTGGGAACCGGCCTTGGCGGCTTCTATCTATCAACATGGCCGTCCTACATGGGTACGATGATCCTATTCGGGTTCTGGGGAATTACCACAATCCTGACCTTCTGGGCAACGATGCTCAAAGCAGTCAGTATGCTGGGTGATGAGTCTGAGCAGGGCAGGCTGTTCAGCTTCTGTGAGGGTGGCAGAGGGATCGTTACTTCCGTGGTTGCATTATCTACCCTAGCACTTTTTAACGCGCTTGGCGGTCTGACAGAAAACTTCAGTTATATTCTCTGGGTTTATTCCACCGTCTGCATTTTGGTAGGCGTGGCTGCCTGGTTCCTGATGGCGGATAATAAGCCGGAACAAAAAGTGGGTGCAAATGTACTGAAAGACATTATTGTCATTCTGAAAATGCCCATTACCTGGATTCTTGCCGTCGTTATCTTTTCCATATATACTACATATACATCATCCAGCTATCTGACGCCTTATATGACCGATGTGTTCGGCCTTTCAGCTGTTGCCGCTGGTGTTGTTGCAACGCTGAGAAGTCATATCTTCCGTCCTATAGCAGGAGGCTTTGCGGGCACAATCTCGAAAAAGGTTGGATCCTCCATCCCAGTAATGCAGGGAGTCATTGCCATCGCAGTCATATGTCTGCTTGTGATGCTGCTTGCACCGATCAATGGTGGATTGGTATTTGTCATCTCCGCCGTTACCGTACTCATCGGCTTCCTGATCTTCATGCTGAGAGGGCTTTATTTTGCTCCTGTTGGCGAGGTTGGAACCCCGGTTTCCTTAATGGGCGCGGCAGTAGGATTAATTTCCACCATCGCTTTCGCATCCGATACGTTCAACTTTATCCTACTGGGGAATATTCTTGATAAGAACCCGGGAGTTGCCGGATATAAGTACATCTTTATGTATATGATCGGACTCTTTGTTGTTGCCTTCATCGGCCTGGCTGTGCTCAGCCGTGTGGTTAAAAAGGTGAAAGCCGCAGATAACGCAAAATAATAAATTTAACAATACGTCTCTTGTCCCTGCGCCTGTAACTCAAGGCGCAGGGACTTTGTGCCGCTGAAGCCTCAACCAATCGCTTCACACACAGATGTAAATCGTGACGGAATAGGGGAGTGAGAGGAATGAAAAAAATGAAACCGGTTGCGTTCTGGCCTCCGGTTGTTCTGTTTGTAGCTGCCTGTATCTACAATTTTGCAGACAATGATGGATTTTCCTATATGATCAATACTGCCAACACCTGGCTGATGACGAATTTTGCATGGGCCTTCTGCCTTGGGGTCTTATTCATGCTCGGTGTTGTTCTTTTCGTAATGTTTTCCAAGTTCGGCAATGTTCGAATCGGAGGGCGAAACGCCGTACCCATGCTGGATAATGTCAGGTATTTTTCCATCACCCTGACCAGCATTATTGCTATTGGAATTCTCTTCTGGGCGACCTCCGAGCCGCTCTACCATTTGACTGCTCCGCCTGCGTCTTTGCATCTGACACCAGGAAGCCCTGAAGCAGTTGTTTTTTCCATGTCCACACTGTTTATTCACTGGGGTTTTCTTCCGCTGGCAATTTATGCGGTACCCTCCATCATGTTTGCATTTGCATTCTACAATATGAAACATCCTTACACCCTAGGGTCTACGCTTACGCCGATCTTTGGAAATCGAATTCTGGGAAAATGGTCTCAGGGAATCGACGCAGTCTGTATGTATGCCTTAATCGCCGGAATGTCCGCCTCACTTGGAACGGGAGTGCTCTCTATCGCAGGGGGCCTGAAATATCTGACGGGCGTTCAAACAGGAGCTGTTCTCTGGGCTGCGGTGGATCTTGCGGTTGTTGCGACCTTCGTAATCTCTTCGATTACAGGTTTATTTAACGGCATCAAGAAGCTGTCAGAAATCAACTTCGGCGTTTTTATTGCCCTGGCACTATTTGTATTTGTTTTCGGGCCTACAGCTTTTATGCTGAATCTGGGAGTGGAAGCCTTTGCAAATCATCTTCAGACCTTCTTTACGAAGGCCAGTTTTACCGGTGCGGCCGCTAACGATCCCTGGGCAGGCTGGTGGACGATCTTCTATTGGTGCAACTGGCTTGCGTGGGCCCCGATTTCCGGTATGTTCCTGGGAAGAATCTCTTACGGGCATACGGTCAGAAAAGCGCTGACCGTCTTATTTGTGCTTCCCGCTCTCTTTGATATCATCTGGATGACCATCTTTGGAGGTGCTGCCATTCAGCTTGAGCTTGCTGGAGGAAAACTCTCCGAAGCATTGTCAGCCGGTCCGGAATTTGCAGTTTATGAATTTTTAGGCCATTACCCGGTGGCATCCCTGACCATTCCAGTATTCATCTTCTGTATGTTTCTTTCCTATGTTACGGGCTCAGATGCTTATACGACAACGCTGGGAGGAATGAGCACCTCAGGAATCTCTCCTGAGGATCCGGAGCCGTCCATGTGGATGAAGATCTTCTGGGGAATTCTCATCGGCCTTGTCACCTGGGTCATGATCACGACTGCCGGGGTAAACGGCGTAAAAATGCTTTCCAATCTGGGAGGAGGCCCTGCTCTGATCCTGGAGCTTCTGATTTGTATCTCCCTGATCAAAGTCGCAATGAATCCGAAAAAGTATGATTTTTATCAGCAGGATTATCTGGAAGATGGAACGCCCATTAAGTCTATTACGAAAAAGGCGGCAATGTCAGAAAACGCTGTGAGTAAAATCTCCTTAGAATAAAAATACCTCCTTAGAATAAAAATATCCCCAGGCACCATAAAAAGTGCTTGGGGATATTTTTAAAACGCACTCAGCTTAAATCATACTCAGCTTAAACCGTACTCAGCTTAAAACGTACCCAATCCCGTTTTCTCCTGGAATCGGTAAACAAGTACCTTCCACAGGCTGTCGTCTTCATACTCGCTGAAGTCACCGGTATAGATTCCATCCCGGTTATACCAGATCCGATCAAAATATTCACGGAATTCTCCTGCAAGCGGGTCCTCTGCCCCCACTTTCACCAGCAAGTCGGTTTCCATGTTGTAGTTATCCAGATTTCTTCTCGTATAATTGGCTGACCCCCCGATGAGAATTGTCTCATTTTTCTTGTGGATCCCAAGGATTTTCGCATGGTATTGCTCCCCTTGTGTCAGATACCATCTCACCTGGATGGTTCCGCCTGATTGTTCCGTCAGCTCAGCAGCTGTCTGCCGGTTGGGAATTCCGCTTTTTTCAAATCCGAACGCGTCTTTGTTTGGGTCCAGCACCACCCTTACGGACACGCCCCGTTTTGCCGCCGCAAGAAGCTCATCAATAATCTCCCTGTGAGAAAGATAAAACATCCCCAGCATGACCTCATCCCCCTCTTCCGTATGTTTCAAGGAGTCCAGAATCGCGTCCCTGATCTTATCCTCTGTCAGGACGGCGACGCTGGTATTTGCTCTCAGATCAGCTGGATCATAACGGTATTCAATGCCGATGATTTCTGTTCCCGAAAAGGATGCCACAGCCTTTTCCGATTCCAAAAGCGAAACTGCCGCAGCGCCTCGGAATTGAAATGCGATATTGGAATGATAGGAACTTGCATCATGGGGATTGGCGGAGCTCACCATCGCTGCCTGATCCGTAATCAGCACCTTCCTATGATTTGCCTTGAAATTCAGGAGTCTCAGATAGTTTCTAACGTTTACTTTTGGCCCGTTGTCACCAAAGGGGTTGCTCAGCCAGCCTTCTTTTCCCTGCCCGAGGTGGCGGAAGTAGGCCCTGTAATACACGGAATACAGCGGATTGGAATCCCGAACCTTGGACAAGTCGGTGATGATTACCGTAATCCCGTTCTCTTCCAAAAGCTGAAATTGCTCGTTCATATCTTCGCGATAGCTATTGTTGATCTCGTCAGTGATCAGATAAACGTTCAGGTCTTTCACTTCTTTTTTTCTGGCAATCAAAGCCTCGGTCATCTGCCTGGTGGAGTCGGGATAACCGCCTGCTGCCGTATTATAGTAATCGTTATAAAGGAAGAGATCTGCAACGATGAATTCCTTGGCTTCCCGGATCATGTTAAGCTGCTCTTTTAGAATCCGCTGTTCATGAATCGTCTCCTGCTCCTTCCGGTAGGTCAGGTCATAGAGCAGCCGGATATCGCTAACGGCTGATGGAGGACCGGCATAAGACGTTCCTTTGGGTGCCGGCGTTGACCAGCCAAAGAAAAGGGGAATTACCAGAACACCAATGACCGTACCTTTTAGGATCTTTGACTTTGTTCTTGTACGCTTATTCTCTTTTGTCAGCACACTCCTTTTTTTCGAACCGTTTCCTTCTTTCATCCCACACCTCTTTTTAAAGATCATACTTCTGTTTTTTTCGCATCAGTTGGGGCTGAGACATGTTTAAAAACTCAGCCGCTTTTCTCGTGCTTCCGAATTTTTTCAAAGCATAATCGATGAGCTGCATCTCCTGCTGCTCTATAATCTTATTAAAATCCAAAGAAACAGATGCTTTCATGCTGCGCTTCAGATTGAATACCAGGTTCTCATAAATCGTTTCATTCAGCATTGTTTCCACGTCCTCCCCGCGAACGATGTACTCCCGGATACTGATGACAATCCGGTGTACCAGATTCTCAAGTTCTCTTACATTACCCGGCCAGTCATAGACAGCAAGCTTTGTCAATGCCGCAGCGTCAAACTCCTTATCAATGCCGTAGCGCTTGCAAAAATGCTCCAGAAAGGCTTTGGCTAAAGCGACAATATCCTCTCTTCGCTCTCTCAGCGGCGGCACCGTCACCGTATAAATATTGAGGCGGTAATAAAGGTCTTCCCGAAATTGCCCCTGTTCCACAAGCTGCCTCAGCGGCACATTATTTGCGCAGATCACCCGGACATTGACATTAATGGGCGAAATCCCACCGACTCGGTAAAACTGATTCTCCTGCAGAACTCTAAGCAGCTTAGATTGGAGGTTCAGCGACAGAGCGCCCACCTCATCAAGGAACAATATGCCGCCGTTTGCCAGTTCAAAATATCCCTTTTTCCCGGAAGCCTGCGCCCCGGTGAAAGAGCCTCCTTCATAACCGAAGAACTCACTCTCCGCAAGATTTTCCTGGATCGTAGCACAATTAATCTTGACACAAGGCTTGTTTTTCCGTTGACTATTTTTATGGATGATCTCAAGAATCTTCTCCTTGCCCGTTCCCGTTTCTCCCTGAAGGATCACATTGCAGTCGTACTCTGAAATATTGAGAACTTCCCCGAGTAAAGCCTCCGTTGCGGGGCTTCCAAAGATAAACTCATCGGCCTTCCCTGCCTTATAGGCCGCTGCTGCAAGTCCTTTTTTCCGTGTTCGCCCAATCCCTTTGGCCTGAGTGCGGTAGATTTCTGCCAGCCGCTCCAGGTCCTGAGAAACGGAGCTTAGAAGCTCGAAGACAAACTGTTCCTCGATTCCCGCAACAAATTGGTTTAGCACATAGGTCTCCAGTTCTTTGCCCATGCTTTCCGCAATGAGATTGGACTGGCTGACATTATTCTTCAAACTGGTGAAATACAGCTTTCCTTTATGTCGGGTTAGCATCACGCTGAGCACCTCTGATCCGGGAAGATCCTCTCCGTTTATGGTCATGTCATAGGGCTCTTTTTCCTGCTCCAATATGGTTTCTGCCGCTGGGATCGGCTGGGTTACATCGATGATATGGGAGGAGTCCACCCAGTAAGCCAGTTCCCGGGTCACCTGGGCAGGAGTCAGTGTACCAATTCCGTCCTCATCCAGAATGACTGTAATGTAGCAGTCTTCACCTGCAGATTTCTTGATGGCAGACACGTAAATGATACTGGAAAGCAAATCTTTTCCGATGAGAAGAAACCGCATTCCTTTTTGGCTTGCGGTATAGATATTATAAAGGTTGGCAGCTTCATCAAACGCCACCATGGTATAATCGGGCTGGATTTCCGGAGGAATTGCCGTCAGAGGTGAATCCATAAAAATAATGCCGTATCCCGATACGGTAAGTTCCCCAAAATTATAATCAATCTTATGAATTTTGTCGATATGAATGGGCAATGCAGTCATGGTTGTCAGGCAGGAAATCTCCTCCCCTTCCTGAAATCTTGATTGATTCGCATACTCACTCCCCATCTCTTCGATGATGCCTAGAAACTGCCCTGCAGTATTGGTAAAGGGATTGTGTAGTTTGCCCCGGCGATGAATTACATCCATGATTTTAGCAATAATCTTTGTTTCATC